>NZ_JALCZC010000013.1:0-80355 GCF_022690805.1 Anaeromyxobacter sp. SG66 | reverse complement strand
CGCGCGCTCGCGGCGCCGCTCGACGCCTTCCCGGGAGAGGTCCGGCTGCTCCTCGCGCGCGCGGCGGTGCTCGCCCGCGCCGGACGCCGCGGAGAGGGGATCGCGGTCCTGCGCGCCGCCGTGGCCGACAAGGCGCGGCGCGGGGAGGCGGCGAGGGCGGACGTGGCCGACCTCACCACCGCGCTCGCGCAGGCGCTCGTGCGGGCGGGCAGGCCGCAGGAGGCGATCGCCGCGCTGCGGGCGGCCCTCGCGGCGTCGCCGCGGGACGAGGCGCTGCTCTACGCGCTCGGCGCGACGTACCACCAGGCGGGCCAGCCCGACACGGCGGTGGCGCAGATGCAGGCGCTCCTGGCGCTCCACCCCGACTACCCCGACGCGCTGAACTTCCTCGGCTACGCCTTCGCGGAGCGCGGCGACCGGCTCGACGAGGCGGAGCGGCTCCTGCGCCGCGCCCTCGAGCTAAGGCCGCGATCCGGCCACGTGCTCGACTCGCTCGGCTGGGTGCTGTTCCGCCGCGGCGAGTTCGCCCGCGCGGCGGAGCTCCTCGAGCAGGCCGACGCGCTCGCCGGGCCGGACGCGGTCATCCTCGAGCACCTCGGGGACGCCTACGGCGCGCTCTCGCGGACGGGGGACGCCGCTCGCGCCTACCGCCGCGCGCTCGGGGCGGACCCGGGCGACGACGACGAGGGCGCGGCGGACGCCGGGCGCAAGGCCGGGATCGAGCGGAAGCTGCGCGAGCTCGCGGCCACGGCGCGCTCCCCCTCCACGCCTTGACCCCGCGGCGGCGCGCCGTTAGCGTCCGCGGATGCCGGTCCCCTCCTTTCCCTCCGAGGCGGAGGCGCGCCACGAGGAGGGCTTCCTCAACTCGGCGGACCACCTTCGCCTCTACTGGCAGCGCTACACGCCGCCCTCGCCCCGCGCCACGGTGATCGTGCTCCACGGCGCGGGCGATCACTCCGGCCGCTACCCGGCCGTCACCTCCGCGCTCGTGCGCGCGGGGTTCCAGGTGGCGCTCGTGGACCTGCGCGGCCACGGCCAGTCCGACGGCCAGCGCTGGCACGTGGACGCGTTCTCCGACTACCTCGCCGACCTCGGCGCGTTCGTGGCGAAGCTCCGGGCCGACGGCGTCGCCGGCAAGCTGTTCGTCCTCGCGCACAGCCAGGGGGCGCTCGTGGCGGCCTCGTGGGGGCTCGCCCGCGGCGGCGAGGTGGACGGGTTCGTGCTGTCGTCGCCGTACTTCCGCCTCGCGTTCCACCCGCCGGCGGTGAAGCTCCTGGCCGCGAAGCTCGCCGGGCGGGTCGTCCCCTGGCTGCGGATGTCGGCCGGGCTCGACGTGGCCGACCTCACCTCGGACCTCGAGCTGCAGCGCTGGACCGACCACGACCCCCTCTACGGCCGCGCCACGACGCCGCGCTGGTTCGCCGAGTCCACCCGGGCGCAGGCCGCGGTGCTGCGGGGCGCCGCGCGCTTCGAGGCGCCGCTGCTCGTCCTCGCCGCGGGCGCCGACCGCATCGCCGACGTGGCCGCCGCGCGCGCGTTCGTGGACGCGGCGCGATCGAGGGACAAGCGGCTCGTGGTGTACGACGGGTTCCGACACGAGATCTTCAACGAGGTGGAGCGCGATCGGCCCATCGCCGAGGCGATCGCGTGGCTCTCCTCCCACGCCAAGTGAAGAGGCGTTCAGGCGGGTTGACGCCCCCTGGAGAGGCCCTCTATCCTGCCCCGGTCTTTCACTCCACGCGGGTCCGCGACGGACGTGAAGCTCCCGGAGGACGTCTGAAAATGGCTGGCATCGAGAAGGTCCCGTCGCCGCGCAGCGGCGCACACACGGTGATCGGAAGCTCGATCGTGATCGACGGCGAGATCTCGGGTGACGAGGACCTCGTCATCCAGGGCACGGTCAAGGGCCGCATCAGCCTGCGCGAGAGCCTCTACGTCGAGGGCTCGGGCGTCATCGAGGCGGACATCGAGACGGCGAACGTCGAGGTGTCGGGCCAGGTGACGGGCAACATCGCCGCGAGCGACAAGGTCGAGCTGAAGGCCGACTGCAAGGTCGTGGGCGACATCCGCGCTCCGCGCATCCTCATCGCCGACGGCGCCCTCTTCAAGGGCAACGTGGACATGGACGTCAAGGAAACGAAGGGGAAGTGACCGTGGCGACCATCGACGGCAGCACCATCATCGGCGAGTCCATCCTCATCAGCGGCTCCCTCAACGGCGACGAGGACCTCACGGTCCGCGGCCGGGTCGAGGGCACGCTGACCCTCACGAAGACCCTCGTGGTCGAGCCGACCGGCGTCGTGAAGGCCGAGGTCCAGGTCAAGAACTGCATCATCTCCGGCGCCATCGTCGGCAACGTCACCGCCACCGAGTCGGTCGAGATCACCCGGGAAGGCCGGATGGTCGGCGACATCAGCGCGCCGCGCGTGATCATCGTCGACGGCGCGAGCTTCCGCGGCCGCATCGACATGGGCGAGGTGGACGTGGAGGCGGAGCGCGAGACGCGCACCGTCGTCTCGCGCCCGGCCCCGCTGCCGTCGCGCCCGGCCCTCCGCCCCGCGCCGCGCCCGGTCCCGATCGAGCGCAAGATGGAGGAGAAGACCGTGGCCGTCGCCGCGCCGAAGCCGCCCGCGCCCCCTGCGCCCGTCGCGATGGGCGCGGTGAAGCGCAAGGTGATCGTGAAGCGGAAGTAGCCGGTCTCGAGGCTCGCCGTGGAGCTCGAGCCGCGCACGACGGCGCCCGCCCATGCGACGGGCGCCGTCGCGTTCGTACCCCTCGCCGCCGTCACCGACGACGCGACCTTCCGGGTGCGCCCGGAGGGCGACGTGTCGCACCTCGCGGCCTCGATCGGCCGCCTCGGTCAGCTCTCGCCCGTCGAGCTCCGGCCGGACCCGGCGGCGCCGGGCCGTTACCAGGTCGTCGCCGGCTTCCGCCGGCTGGCCGCGCTCCGGATGCTCATGCGCGAGCGGGTGCTCGCGCGCGTGCACGAGCAGCTCTCCGAGGAGGACGCCTGGGGCGTCGCGCTCGGGCAGGCCCTGCTCACCGAGCCGCTCGACGGCGCGGCCCTGGGCGCGCTCCGGGAGCGGCTCGCCGGGACGGGAGTCGCGCCGTGGGCGGACGAACTCGTGGACGAGGCGCGCGTGCGCGCGCCGCTCGAGCCCGAGCTGCGCGAGCGCTTCTTCGCCTTCCTCGAGGCGGGCGCGCCCGCCGCAGCCGAGGCCCCGGCGCCCGCGCCCGACGAGGACGCCGCGCTCGAGCGCGAGCAGGAGGCCGACGAGGCCGAGCGCCTGGTCCCCGAGGAGGTCCCCGTGGAGGTCACCCCGGACGAGCTCGCTCAGGACGTGGCGCGGCGCTTCTGGGAGCTCAACCAGGATCTCGCGCTCGCCGTGGGGGCCTGGGCAGACTTGCCGCCCGAGGGCCGCCGCCAGATCCTGGCGCAGGCCCGCTGGGTGGCGGCGCTCCTGCCGCACCTCGAGGGAGAGGAAGAATGAGCCTCGACACCGATCGCGCCCGGCTCCTCGAGCTCCTGCGCGAGCTCTCCTTCGAGCGCCGGAAGGTGATCCTCGCCTCCGGCAAGGAGAGCGACTTCTACGTGGACTGCAAGCGGACGACGCTCACCGCCGAGGGGCACGTCCTCGTCGGCCGGCTCCTGTTCGACCGCGTCCGCCGCATCCAGCCGCTCGTGCGCGGCGTCGGCGGCCTCACCCTCGGCGCCGATCCCATCGCCAGCGCGATCGCGCTCACGAGCTTCCTGGAGCACGAGCGAGCGGGCGGTCTGGGAGGCGTTCATCCCCCCGGCACGGTCGACTCGTTCATCGTCCGCAAGGAGCCGAAGGGCCACGGCACCGGGCAGTGGATCGAGGGGCGCAAGACCATCCCGGACGGCAGCCGCGTCGTCGTCATCGAGGACGTGGTGACCACGGGCGGCAGCGCGCTCAAGGCCATCGAGCGCTGCCGGGCGGAGAAGCTCGAGCCGGTCGCGTGCCTCGCGCTCGTGGATCGGATGGAGGGCGGCCGCGAGGCGATCGAGGCGCAGGGCGTGCCGCTCCAGGCGCTCTTCACGCGCCAGGACTTCCTCGGATGACCCGCGCCGCGGTGGTCCGCGCCCTGCTGGGGCTCGCGCTCCTGGCGGCCGGCTGCACGATCCGCTCGCGCACGCCGTATCCCCGCACCGACCAGGGCGAGTGGGCGGAGAAGCGCGACCAGGCCACCCGCCGCGACCTGCTCTACGACGGCCTCGATCACCGCGCGACCGCGACCGCGACCCACCTGTCGCTCCCGGTGCGCGAGGCGCGCGCGCGCCGCCTCGCCGAGTGGAAGGGGTGGACGGCGGAGGAGCTCGAGCAGCGGCTCGCGAGGGAGCGCGCCGAGGCGGCGGCCGGCGAGGAGTTCCTGCTCGTCTTCTACACGCCCTCGTCGAGGGCGAACGACCTCGACGCGCCGAGGAGCATCTGGCACGTGGCGGTGAAGAGCGAGGCGGGGGAGCTCGTCAGCGTCGGCGCGCACATCGCCGACGCCGACGACGAGCTGCACGGCCTCTTCCCCTGGGTGGGCCCGTTCGACACCGTCTACCGGGTGCAGTTCCCCGTCCCGAAGGAGGGACCGCTCGCGGACGAGGGCTACGTGCTCGAGATCGCGAGCGCGCTCGGCGTGCTCGAGCTCGACTACACCTCGCCGCCGCTCCCCACGCCGCTCATCCAGCCGTCGCCGCCCGAGGGGCGCTGACCTTCGCGGCGCGGCCGCCGCGCGAGCGGCCCCGCTACTCGAGATCGCCGCGCGTGATGAGCGTGTCGCGCAGCCAGCGATCGTCGCTCTTGGGGTAGTCGAGGATGTAGTGCAGCCCGCGCGACTCCTTGCGCTGGCGGGCGCACTCGACGATGAGCATCCCGACGTCGGCGAGGTTCCGGAGCTCGACGAGGTCCGGCGTGAGGTTGTACTGCCAGTAATAGTCGCGGATCTCGCTCCGCAGCATGGCGATGCGGGTGCGCGCGCGCTCGAGCCGCTTCTGCGTGCGCACGATGCCGACGTAGTTCCACATCACGCGCCGGAGCTCGTCCCAGTTGTGCGCGACGACGACGCCCTCCTCGGGCGCGAGCGCCGAGCCCGGGTTCCAGTCCGGGATGTGCGGCGGCGGCCCGCTCCCCTCGGAGAGCTCGTCCGCGGCGCGCAGCGCGGCGCGCCGGCCGAACACGAGGCCCTCGAGGAGCGAGTTGGAGGCGAGCCGGTTCGCGCCGTGCAGGCCGGTGCAGGAGACCTCGCCGATGGCATAGAGGCGCGGGATGGAGGTGCGGCCGACGAGATCCGTTACGACGCCGCCGCACTGGTAGTGCGCGGCCGGGACGACGGGGATCGGCTGCGCCGCCATGTCGATGCCGAACTCCTTGCACGTCGCGTAGATGTGCGGGAAGTGCTCGAGCAGGAAGCTCTTCGGCAGGTGCGTCATGTCGAGGAACGCGCAGTCGTCGCCGCGCTTCTTCATCTCCGCGTCGATGGAGCGCGCGACGACGTCCCGCGGCGCGAGCTCCTTGCGCGGGTCGTAGCGCACCATGAACGCGTCGCCCGCGGCGTTGCGGAGGATGCCGCCCTCACCGCGGAGCGCCTCGCTGATGAGGAAGCTCTTCGCCTGCGGGTGGAAGAGGCAGGTCGGGTGGAACTGGAAGAACTCCATGTTCGCGACCGTCGCGCCGGCGCGGTACGCCATGGCGACCCCGTCGCCGGTCGCGACGTCGGGGTTCGAGGTATAGAGGTAGACCTTGCCCGAGCCGCCGGTGGCGAGGATGGTCGCGCCCGCCGAGAGGGTGGAGACGACGCCGGTGTCGCGGTGGAGCACGTACGCGCCGAGCACCCGGCTCGGGCCGCCGATGCCGGCCTTGCCGCTCGTCACCAGGTCGACCGCGACGTGGTCCTCCTCGATGCGGATCCCGCGCGCGTCGCAGGCGGCGAGGAGCGCGCGCTCGATCTCCCGGCCGGTCGTGTCCTTCGCGTGCGCGACACGACGGCGCGAGTGGCCGCCCTCACGGGTGAGGTGCAGCCGATCCGGGGCCTCCCGATCGAGCTCCACGCCGAGCGACATCAGCCAGCGGATGCGATCGGGTCCCTCGCGGACGGTCACCTCCACCGCCTCGCGCCGGCAGAGCCCCGCGCCGGCGACGAGCGTGTCCTGGATGTGGAGCTCGAAGTCGTCGTCGGGCCCGAGCACCGAGGCGACGCCGCCCTGGGCGTACTGCGTGGAGCCCTCCGAGCGCTGCCGCTTCGTGAGGACCAGCACCGAGCCGTGATTCGCGGCCTCGAGGGCGAACGTCAGGCCGGCGACACCGCCGCCCAGGACGAGGAAGTCGACGTGCTCGCGCGGGGAGAGGGTATTCATGGCGTCATTGTGTAGCGCATGTGTGTGCGTGCCGGTGGGGGAATAAAGTTGTCCGTCCCGACGTGCTCTTGGTAGGTTTTTCCCACCGCATGTCCGGCCCTCGCTCCCTCGTCGGCCTCGCCCTCGTGGGGCTCCTCTGCGCGCCCGCGCTGGCGCGGGGCGGAGACGTCTACTCGTACGTCGACTCGGACGGCGTGGTGCACTTCTCGAACGCGCCGAACGACCCGCGCTACCGCCGGGTGAACCGCGCGAGGAGCGGCGGCGGCGTCTATCGCTCCGGGTCGCAGGCGCGCGCGCGCCCGGCGGCGTCCGCTGACGAGCGCTACACGCAGTGGCGCGCCCACATCACCTCGGCGGCGGCGCGCTACGCGCTGCCCGAGGCGCTGCTCCTCGCGGTGATGTCGGTCGAGTCGAACTTCGATCACCGCGCCGTGTCCGAGAAGGGCGCGATGGGACTCATGCAGCTCATGCCCGGGACGGCGAAGGACATGTACGTGTCCGACGCCTGGGACCCGGGCCAGAACATCGACGGCGGGGCGCGCTACCTGCGCATCCTCGCGAACCAGTACCAGGGCGATCTCATGAGGACGCTCGCGGCGTACAACGCCGGGCCGGAGGCGGTCCGCCGCGCAGGCGGCGACGTCCCGAACATCCCGGAGACGCGCGAGTACGTCCGCAAGGTCGTCGCCCTGTACGAGGCCTACAAGGCCGGGAAGTGAACCCTTTGGCCAGGCGCGGCGGCACCCACGAGGTCGAGGGACTCGACGAGGAGTTCCTGTTCCACCTCTCGCGCGGGACCGAGCTCATCGGCGCCGGCGACGCGGACGGCGCGCGTGCCGCCCTCGAGCGGGCGCGCACGCTGCGCCCGAAGGACGTGAAGGTCCTGGGCCTGCTCGGCCAGGCGTACTACCGCCTCGGCCGATTCGAGGACGCGGGCGACGTGTGGCAGGTGCTCGTGGACGAGAGCCCGGTCGAGCCGGCGGCGCGCGTGAACCTCGGGCTCGCGCGCCTCAAGGCGAAGCGCCACGCCGACGCGGCCCGGCAGCTCCAGATCGCGCTCGACCTCAACCCCGACCACCGCAAGGCGATGGGCTACCTCGGCCTCGCGCTGCTCGAGGGAGGCGACCCCGCCGCCGCGCGCGCCTGGTTCGAGCGGACCGGCGCCGAGCACATGATCGCGCGCTGCGACGCGCTCCTCGCCGGCCCCGCCGGCGCGGAGGAGGAGGCCGCGCCGCCCGTTGCCGTCGCCGACGAAGGCGCCCCCGGCGAACCGCTACCCGCTGAGCAGCTCGAGCCGCTCGCGACGCCGGTGCCGGTCGCCGATCTCGCCGCCGAAGCTCCGCTCTCCGGATCCGACGCGTTCGACGCGGCGTCCGCGGCCCTCGCGGCAGAGGACGAGCGCGCCGCTCCTCCTGCCCCGATCGCGCAGGCCTCGCCCCCGGCGCTCTCCGCGTGGGCCGCCTCCCGCGTCCTCGCGCTCGAGGGGGCCGCTCCCTTCGCGGTGCAGGACGGGGTCCTCGCGGTCGCGGTGCGCGGCGAGCTGCGCGTCCGGCTCGAGGGCCTGTTCGCGATCCGCGGGCAGGTCGCGCTCGCCGGGGACGTGAAGCGCTTCCGCGGGCGCGTGACCGAGACGCCCTTCGGCCAGGGTGCCGCGCGCATGTACCACGCGAGCGGCGACGGCGTGCTCCTCCTGCGCGCCGGCGACCGGCGCCTCACCGCGCTGGAGCTCGGCGGCGAGGCCGCCTACTTCCGCGAGGACGCGGTGTGCGGCCTCGACGCGGGCCTCGCGTTCGAGAACGGGAGGGTGCCGTCGTCCGCGGGCGAGCTGAACCTCGTCCACATCCGCGGGCAGGGCGCGCTGCTCGTCGCGTCTCGCGGCGAGCCCGTCGCGATCGACGTCGTGCCCGGCACGCCGGTGCGGCTCCCGCTCACCGCGCTCGTCGGCTGGACCGGCGCCCTCACGCCGCGGCTCGGGCCGCTCGCCGACGAGGCCGAGGGCGCGCCGCTCGCGGTGGAGCTGACCGGCGAGGGGCGGGCGCTCGCGGATCCGGAGGCGGTGGCGGAGGGTGGGGGCGGGGGCACGCCATGATGGCGCCACCCGCCCGCAGGGAGCCTGCTGCGACGCACGCTGCCTGCCTCCGCCGGGCGGCCTCGTCGTTGCGCTCCTCGACGTGCCTTACAGGCACGCCTGCGGTGCTCACTCCTCGGGGCGCCCGGCCCGGCGACGGCATCGCGCGTCTCGCGACGGCTCCATGCAAGCGAGGGGCGCCATGAGCCGCTCGCTCGCGCGGGAGTTCCTGAACGCGCCCAACGCGATCACGCTCACGCGGATCGCGATGATCCCGGTGTTCCTCTGGTTCACCTTCCACGAGTCGCGCGTCGACAGCTTCATCGCCTGCGTCGTCTACGCGGTCACCGGCGCGACCGACTTCCTCGACGGCTGGGTCGCGCGCAAGAAGAACCTCGTCACGGTGATCGGGAAGTTCCTCGACCCGCTCGCCGACAAGCTCATCGTGATGGCGGCGCTCGTGATGCTCGTCCACCTCGGGCGCGTCTCCGCCTGGGTGGTGATCGTCGTCATGGCCCGCGAGTTCATCGTGACGGGCCTGCGCACGATCGCGATGAGCGAGGGGATCGTCATCGCGGCGGGGCAGGAGGGGAAGCACAAGACGGCCTTCCAGGTCGCCTCCATCACCTTCCTGCTGTTGCACTACACGTACCCGATCGACGCGATCTTCTTCTCGTTCGACCTCGACGCGAACCGCGTCGGGACGTGGCTGCTCTACATCTCGCTCTTCTTCTCGGTCTGGTCGGCGCTGAAGTACTTCACCAGCTTCATCGAGGCGGTCTACCGCACCCCGGCGCGCTCCGACGGACGCGACCGCGCGGCCGGCTACCCGCGCGAGGCGGAGAGCAGCCGGTCACAGGCGGCGAGCACCGCGTCCGTCTCGGATTCGGCGCGCACCTCCGCGGCGGCGAAGCCCGGCACGCGGTGACCCCAGCGCGCGGAGTCGCCGCGGAAGAAGACGCCCACTGTGGGCGTCCGCACGGCGACGCCGAGGTGCATCGGGCCCGAGTTGTTCGACACCACGAGCCGCGCACGGCGCATCAGCCCGGCGAGGAGCGCGAGATCGGTGGGCGGTGCGAGGGTCGCGCCCGAGCCCTCCGCGATGGCGCGCGCGAGCGGCTCCTCGCCCGGACCCCACACGACGAGCACCGCGAGCCCGCGCGCCGCGAGGCCGCGCGCGACCGCTGCGTACGCCTCCGGCGGCCAGCGCCGGTCGGCGAGCCGCGCGCCGGGGTTGAGGAGCGCGAACGGCCGGCCGGCGAGCCCCGCGCCCGCGAGCAGCGCGTCGGCCGGGCCGAGATCCTCGCCGAGCGAGGTGTCGAGCTCGAGGCCGCTCGGCGGGAGCCCGAGCGGGCGGAGGAGCTCGAGCTTGGCGGGCACCTCGACGGCGTTCGCCGCATCGTGGGCGACGGGGTGGGAGAGGAAGCGGGCAGAGTCGCCGCGGTCGTGGCCCACGATGAAGCCTGCGCGTCCGCCGACGATGCGCGCGAGGAGCGCGGCGGTGAGCGAGAAGGCCGACCAGTGGCCCGCCTCGACCACGAGGTCGTAGCGCTCGCGTCGCAGCGCGCGCACGAGGCCGAGGAACCGCCCGGGCGCGCGGAAGGCGTCCCGCTTCTGCCAGAGGATCGCCCGGTCCACGTGCGGCGAGCCGACGAGGTGGCCCTGCCGCGGCGCGAGGAGGTGGAGCTCGGCGCGAGGCAGCCCGAGCTTCAGGGCGCGGAGGAGCGGGGTGGTGAGGAGCTGGTTCCCGACGCGCTCGTCCACTCGGATGACGAGGATCTTGCGGATGGAGGCGAGCGGCGGCTGCGCCGCGCGGGGACGCGGCCAGACGAGGTTCGCGAGGCCGAGCACGAGGGCGCGGCCGAGGGCCCGGAGCGCGTTCCCCGCGGCGCCGCGGCTCTTCCCGCCGCCCACGCGCGCGCGGAGCCGCTTGTCCTCGGCGCTCTTGCGGGAGGCCTCGCGGAGCTGCGCGAGGGCGGAGGAGGGCGGGTCCTTGGGTGCGTTCCGGGTCGTCACGAGGGCCGCGGATGTTAGCACCGGCGGGCTCCGGCGCTCCCCGCCGCACCCGAGAGATGGACGCTTGACACCATCCCGGAGCGCCTCTATAACCGGCGTCCTTCGCACGGATTCTGCGGGAATAGCTCAGTGGTAGAGCATCGCCTTGCCAAGGCGAGGGTCGAGGGTTCAAATCCCTTTTCCCGCTCCAGTTAAAGGCCCCGGTTCGCCGGGGCCTTTTTCTTTCAGCCCTTCAGCGCCTCCAACCCGCCTCCACGCGCGCGACCGCGGAAAGGCATACTGCTGGGGCGAGAGCCGAGCGGGGGCAGGTCGGCGATGCGTCCAGCATCGACGGGCGGGCGCCCTCGGCGGTTGCGGGCGATCTCTCGTTCGAGGCCTTGGATGCGGGCTTCCGCCACACCTGTGCCCGTGCCACCACGGGATCCGTCTCGTACTGGGGCTCCAGCGGGGCCGGCCAGCTTGGCACGAGCTCGACCAGCTCACGACATGTGCCGACGACGGTGTCGGGGCGGCCGTGAGAAGGACCTCCGGTCGACGACGCGCCTTCGTGATCGTCGCGCGCTCCTGGGCGCGCTGCTCGCCGCCGCGTGCTCGGCCGCGCTCGCCGACGAGCCGAGGAACCGCGGGGACGAAACGGAGCCGCGTCGGTTCCTCTCCGCTGGCGTGGATCTCGGTACCTCCCAGCACGTCGCCCTTGCCGCGGGGTACGGGAAGCCCGACGCGCGCTGGGGCGGCCTCATCGCCCACGGCTACCTCACGCTCAACTCCGCCGCGGCGCGCGTAGGCGCCAAGGTCGACCTCGAGGCCCTCGCGCTCGAAGGAGGCGTTCGGTGGGTCCGTACGTTCGAGCACCTGCCTCTCCCGGTCCAGCGCCGGCACACCCGTATCCCCGGCGGCGATGGATTCGAGTCGCGGGTCCTCGACCTCTCCGCGAAGGGAGGCCTTCCGCTTGGCCCCGGCTTCGCGATCTACGAGGTGGCCGGCGTACGGCAGCTCTCGTCACACGGGGACGTCCACCTGTACGACGAGCTGTACAGGATCGTTTACCGTCCGGACTGGCTCGGCACGGTGAGCGCCGGCTGGCTCGCGTCGCTCCGCGGCGGGACGGCGCTCCTGGGCGGGCGCGCGCTGTGGGCCTTCGAGTCCGGTCGTGGCGGAGATCCACTGGTGATGCTCGGGCCCGTGACCTACTGGCGACTGTGGCCGCACATCGCGCTCGCGGGGGAGCTGCTCTACCCGGTATCGAACCCGGACAGCCTCGGGTTCATGGACTCGATCGCTGCGTTCGCGGTGCTCTCGTTCCGGGCGGCGACCGGGGACCCGCCGCCGCGGTTCCCCTGACGAGGGCACCCGCGACGTCGCGCCGGGCCACTCGAGCGCGAACGCCCCGCGTCACCACGCCGCGGCCGCAGGAGGGAACCGCGAACGACGAACGCGAGTGGTAAGTTCTCCCTCTTTGCGCGCAGGATCCAGAGCCATGCCGGTGGCGCCCACCACCCCATCGCGGACCCTCACCGACCTGCTGTTCGAGAAGGAAGAGGTCGGCCTCTGCCTCGTCGCACCCGACGGGACGGTGCTGCGCGCGAACGCCAAGTGGCTGCGCTCGACGGGGTTCACCGAGGAGCAGGTCGTCGGGCAGAGCATGGTCGAGCTCTTCCCCGATACGCGCGAGACGGTGCTGGAGATGCATGCCCGTGCACGCGCGGGGCTCCGCGTCGACGTCCCCCGGCACGTGCAGGTCGTGAACGGGCGCGAGACGAGGTGGGAAGGCACCCTCGATCCCGTTGCGATGGAGGGGGGGACGGGGCTGCTGATCACGGCGCACGACGTGACGCACGACGTACGCCGCGACCGCGTGGGCACCGAGCCGGACGCGCCGGCCCTCGATGACCTTTACACGGCGTTGTTCGAGCACAGTCCGGAGTGCGTCATCATCACCAGGACCGACGGGACGGTGGTGCGGGCGAACCCGGCGGCGTGTCGCGTGTACGGCGCGCCCGAGTCCGAGGTCTGCGGGCGAGGTCGGGCGGCTTACGTCGTCCGCGACGCAGCGCTGGAGGCATTCCTCTCCGAGCGCGAGCGAACGGGAGCAGCGCACGGGCGCATCACCGCGCGGCGCAACGACGGAACGGTGTTCCCGGTCGAGGCGTCGTCGTCGCTCATCATGGTGGAGGGGAGCGAGCAGTACGCCTGCGTCATCTTCCACGACGTCACCGACGAGCAGCGGAAGCAGGACGCGCTCCGGCACGCGTCCGAGCTGCTGGACCTGGGGGACGCGTTCTGCGAGCTGGATTCGGAGTACCGGCTGGTCCGCGTCAACGCGCGCCAGGAGCAGCTCACGAAGACGCCTCGCGAGCAGTCCGTCGGGAGGACGCACTGGGAGCTCTGGCCGGAGTCGGCGCGCCCGGATTCGCCGTGGTGGCGCGAGTACCACCGCTGCATGGAGGAACGCGTCCCCGTCGCGTTCGAGAACTACTACGCGCCGCTCGACCTCTGGAGCAGCGTGACCGCGTACCCGACGAGCAGCGGCGGGATCGCGATCTTCTTCCGCGACGTCCGGAAGCGGAAGCAAGCCGAGGAGGAGCTGCGGCGGTCCGAGGCCGCCCTCGACGCGTTCTTCGCGAACTCCCCCGGGCTCCTCGTCCTCGCGGACGAGGAGTTCCGGTACGTGAAGACCGACGCGACGACGCCCACGTACTTCGGGCTCACGCGCGAGAGCATCGTCGGAAAGCGGGTCGCGGAGCTCGCGCCGGCGTTGATCGAAGAGCTCGGTCCCGTGCTGAGGCGGGTCATCGACAGGGGAGAGCCGGCGCTGAACCAGGAGGCGCAGATCGCGTGGCGGGGCCGGGCAGCCGAGCTCGCGTACTGGCGCTCGTCGTGCTTCCCGGTGCAGCTTCCGGGCGGCAAGCGCGGCGTCGGCCTGATGGGCGTCGAGATCACCGACCTCAAGAACGCCGAGCGGGCGCTGCGCGAGAGCGAGGACCTGTACCGCTCGCTGTTCACGCTCGCGCCGAGCGGCGTCGTCCTCAACGACGCGGAGGGGCGGATCCTCGCGTTCAACGACCAGACGCACGAGCAGCTCGGCTACACGCGCGAGGAGTTCGCGCGACTGCACCTCGCCGACGTGGACGCCGAGGAGCAGCCGGTCGACGTCCGCAACCACATCACGGAGATCACCGCTCGAGGGGGCGCCGAGTACGAGGTGAGGCACCGGACGAAGTCCGGCGAGATCCGCAACGTGCTCGTCCGCACGCGCCCGGTCCGGATTGGCGGCGAGCTGCGCTTCGTGAACGTGTGGCAAGACATCACCGACCGCAAGCGGGCCGAGTCCGCGTTGCGCGACTCCGACCAGCGCAAGAGCGAGTTCCTGGGCGTGCTCTCGCACGAGCTGCGCAACCCGCTCGCGCCGATCCGGAACAGCATCTACCTGCTCGATCGTGCGCCTGCGGGCAGCGAGCAGGCGCGCCGCGCCCGGGAGGTCATCGCGCGCCAGACCGAGCACCTCACGCGGCTCATCGACGACCTGCTCGACGTGACCCGGATCTCGCGCGGCAAGATCGTGCTCCACGAGGCGCGCCTCGACCTGCGCGACCTCGCCCGGAAGACCGCGAGCGATTTCCACTCGCTGTTCGTGCAGGCCAAGGTCGAGCTCGCGGTGGAGGACGGGCACACCCCGATCTGGATCGAGGCGGATCCGGTGCGCGTCGCGCAGGTCATCGGCAACGTGCTGCAGAACGCGGTCAAGTTCACGCCATCGGGCGGTTCCGTGAAGCTGGCGCTGACGGCGCGGGACGGGAGCGCCTGGCTGACGGTGCGCGACGACGGGATCGGGATCGAGCCGGCGATGCTCGCGCGCGTCTTCGAGCCGTTCGCGCAGGCCGAGCAGTCGCTGGCGAGGACGAAGGGCGGGCTCGGCCTCGGGCTCGCGCTGGTGAAGGGCTTGATCGAGCTGCATGGCGGGAGTGTCGAGGCCCGGAGCAACGGGGTGGGGCACGGGACCGAGATCGCGATCAGGCTTCCCCTCGCGGCGGCCGCCGCCGCGTCCGATGGCGAGGCGGGCGCGCGCGCGCCGAGCCGACGCCGGTCGGTCCTCGTCGTCGAGGACAACCTGGACGCCGCGCAGAGCCTCGCGGACATCCTGGAGCTGGGCGGTCACCGGGTCACGGTGGTGCGCGACGGGCGCTCCGGGATCGAGGCGGCGAGGAAGCTGCGCCCGGAGGTGATCCTCTGCGACATCGGGCTCCCGGACCTGGACGGTTACGAGGTGGCCCGCGCGCTCCGGCGCGACGAGGCGCTCCGCGGGACGCGGCTCGTCGCGGTCACCGGGTACGCGCAGCCGGAGGACCGGCAGCGCGCCCAGGACGCGGGCTTCGACGGCCATCTCGCCAAGCCACTGAACCCCGACGAGCTGGAGCGGGCGCTGGAGTAGCGCGAGCCCGACCGAGAGTATCCATCTAGCGAGCCCGACCGAGAGTATCCATCGACGGACAGGGCGCGAGAGGACGTTAGATGCCCAACTCGGGCGTGGAAGATTGGCAGTCCGGGCGACTCACGCCAAACGCGAGGGCATCTGACGCGCTTTGGGCGCGCGCGCACGCGAAGATCGTTGTCTGCGGGCACACCGCTGCCACGGTGAGTCGCGCGCGGCACCGACACGGCTGAGGGGGTGAGATCGAGCGGAAAGGTTCTACGCAGCGCCGGCGCACTGCACACCATGGAGGACGCGTAGGTGGTAGGTGCCGGCGGGGAAGACCACGTTCCGTGAGCCCGAGCACCATTCGACCAAGGCGTGCCGGTACTCGAGGACGAAGGACTTCAGGCGAAGGAGGCCCTCGATCCTTCTCCACTTGTCGCGCGCGGCAATCCGGGGCTTGAGCTCGAAGCGAGGCTCGCCGCCGGCAGGTGGTCGCGCAAACGGATTCTGCGCTAGGACCCGCCCGACGCCGAGGAACCGACGGCCGTTGGTCGCGCTCTCCTGGTGGTGCTTCTGCTCGAGTTCCTGGACGGCGGCCGAGAGCAGCGTGCGGAACTCGGCCGCGGAGGAAAAGCCCGACGGAGCCGTCAGCTCGAGCTCGACTGTTTCCGGGAGGTAGCCTTTGGGGTCGAAGAAGATCTTCGGTCTGCGGGCCATGAGCTTGGTGGTGCCGATCTGTTCGGGTGCAGTCCAGAGGCCCGGCCACTCCGCGCCGCGTCGGACGAGCCCGGCAGCGACGGGGTTCGCGAGGACGTAGGCCGCCTTCGCGAGGACGTCCTCGGCGCCGAGGGGCTCGACCGCGCTGTAGCTCCCGTCGGTGGCCCAGAAACCCTCGAAGCGCCCGAGCGAGGCGTTCACCGCGCGGCCGACGAGGGAGTCGAGGTACTGCATGAACGACGGAAGGCGTCCTTGGGGATCGGTGATGATGAGGTGCGCATGGTTCGAGAGGACGCAGAGGACGTGGACGAGAACGCCGTGTCGTTGCGCCGCGAGCGCTAGGACATAAAGGAAGATTTCGTTGACGATCTTGGACGGCCGAAGGAAGAAGCGGCGTTCCGAGCAACGACGCGTGATGAGGTAGACGGTCCCGGGCAGAACGCGGCGAGGCGCAGTCATGGGGATGGCGGCAAGGCAGGCAGCGTGCCGTCGCCGGGGCATGTCGTTGCGAACCGTTAACGAGACGAGGTCCGCAGGAGAGGGTCGCGCCTTGGGCGGTCGGTCCGCTGCGCGGTACTCTCGGTCAGGGCGCCGGGCGCCGAGGGACGCGTGGATGTCGCGCAGCGCGCGGCCGGCCGCCGAGAGGGGAGCAGCGGGTCAGCGATCGATCTCGGGAGCGATCACGTCCAGGCTGGCGATGAGCGCGACCAGGTCTGCGACCATGAGCCCGGGTGATACGGCTTCGATGATCCCCATCGCCGCGAAGCTCCCGGTGCGGATGCGTACGCGCCACGGGGTGTTCGAGCCGTCGGACACGACGTAGTACGCCATCTCCCCGCGCGCGGACTCGACCCGGGAGAAGGTCTCGCCTGCGTCTGGTCTGACGTTCCTCGGCACCCTGGCCCGGATCTCGCCCTCCGGAATGGTCTCGAGCGCCTGGCGTACGATCCTGGAGGACTCCGCCATCTCGAGGCAGCGAACGTAATAGCGGTCGAAAGAGTCGCCGACGGTGCCGCAGAACCCCTTGCCCACGGGCACCGAAAACTCGAAGTGCGAGTAGGCGCCATACGGCATGTCGCGGCGGAGGTCCCAGTCCACCCCCGAACCGCGCAGGTTCGGCCCGACGAGGCCGTAGTCGATCGCTGTCGGGCCCGGGATGACCGCCACGTTCGCGAGGCGCTTCACGAAGATCTGGTTGAACGAGATGAGCCGATCGAACTCGACGAGGAACTTGTCGAAGTGGTCGAGGAACCGGAGGGCCTTGTCCCTCCACCCCGTCGGCAGGTCGAACGCGACGCCGCCGATCCGGTGATAGTTGTACGTCAGGCGGGCGCCGCAGAGCTCTTCCATGAGATCGTTGATGGCCTCGCGCTCGCGCACCCCGTGCAGGAAGCCCGTGAAGGTGCCGACGTCCATTGCCATCGTGCCTGCGGCCACGAGGTGACTCGCGATCCGATTCAGCTCACAGGAGATGACACGCAGCCACTGCGCGCGAGACGGTACTTCCACGCCGAGGAGCTTCTCCAGCGCGATCGCGTAGCCCTCGTTGGCGAACATCGCCGCCAGGTAGTCCACCCGGTCGGTGAAGGGAACGAAGGCGGCGTATCCGATTCGCTCGGCAGACTTCTCGATCGAGCGGTGTAGATACCCGACCTCCGGGGTCGCCCGCTTCAGCACCTCGCCATCCGTCTCGACGAGGAAGTTGATGACGCCGTGCGTGGCCGGGTGCTGCGGGCCGAAGTTGACCAGCATGGTGGACTCGGTACGGTCCGCTCGCTCGTCCATGTCGATGTCCTCTCGGTTCCTAGCGCGACGCAGCTGCTGGGCGGCGCCGCGTGGCCCAGCGCTCGCCGCGGATGATCTCTTGCAGCCGAAGGAGGCCCTCGATGACGGCCTCGGGCCGGGGCGGGCATCCCGGCACGTAGACGTCGACCGGGATCACCTTGTCGACACCCTTGCAGACGGAATAGGCGTTCTGGAACAGCCCGCCGCAGTTCGAGCAGGAGCCCATCGAGATGACGTATTTCGGCTCCGGCATCTGCTCGTACAGGAGCTTCACCCGCGCGGCCATCTTGTACGTGAGGGTGCCGGCGATGATGATGAGGTCGGCCTGGCGTGGCGACGCTCGCGGGATCGCTCCGAAGCGCATCACGTCCGCCCGCGGACCGCCGAGCTGCATGATCTCGATGCCGCAGCACGCGAGACCGAAGAGCAGGAAATAGAGCGAGCTCTCGCGGGCCAGGTTGATGAGGTCGTCGAGCCGGCTCGTGTGGGAAAGCGCGACGTCACCTCCGAGCCCGCGAGCCATCCGCTGAGCGGCCATTCTCGATCCCTCCCGACGCCCGGCGCGCCCTTGACCGGCGTTCGACGAGCATGTGAGCATGCTCAGAAATGAGCATGCTCAGTAACGCGAAGCGCGGCGCCGGTCAAGGTCTCGAGAGCCGTTGACGGTGCGGGCGCCCGTCCGGGATAACTCGCTGTCGCCGAAGTGCGGCAGCGGAAGCGATGCGCTAGGCGTTCCGCACGGATCGAGGGTTCACATGAATCATCGTGGTCGGCCCGGTCGCCGCGTTCCCAGCGGCGGCGCCCGCTCGGGGCTTCGGGAGCGCAACAAGGAGCAGAAGCTCGAGCGGATCGTGCGCGCGGGACGGGCGCTCTTCGTCCAGAAGGGGTTCGACGAGACGACGACTCGGGCCATCGCGGCGAAGGCTGGGGTCGCCGCCGGCACCTTCTTCCTCTACTTCAAGGAGAAGCGCGAGCTCCTGTTTCACCTCTTCAAGGACGAGGTCTCCGCCGTCCAGGAGAAGGCTCTCGCGTCGGTGCCGGGCGACGCGCCGCTGGTGGAGCAGATCGGGCACGTCTTCGGCAGTTTCTACGCCTACTACGCCAGGGACCCTCGCCTCTCTCGAGTGTTCATGAAGGAGCTCCTCTTCCTCGAGGTGGGAGAGAGCGACGACGTGCTCGCATTGACGCGGGGCTTCGTCGCGCGCCTCGCGGAGCTCGTCGCCCGCGCGAAGGACCGCGGCGAGATCGAGCCGTCCGTGGATCCCATGCAAGCGGCTACTCATGCGTTCGCGCTGTACGTGTTCGGGGTGGTTGGCTACCTCAACGGCGCGTTCCCCACGCCCGACCTCGCTCGGACGCAGCTCGAGCACCAGCTGGAGCTGCTCATGCAGGGCCTCGCCCGAAGCCGCGGCGAGCGCCGAGCGCCGAGCTCGCGCCAGAAGGCGACGATTCGCTCGGAGTGAGCGATGCGATGGAACCCGCGCCGCGCTCCCGCCGCGCCGCGCGATGCGCAGGGCGCCGCGTGGACGCGGAGTGCGATACCGGCGCACCCCCACGCCACACGCACCGTGACGGCGCCTCCTTGACCCGTGCGATCCGCCGCGTAGCATGCTCGGCACGTTCGGTGAACGACGGAGTCTCCCGATCATGCCCACGCCACGTCTCGCGACCGCGATCCCGCTCGCCCTGACTCTCACCCTCGTCGCCGCGTGCAGCGGAGGAGGCGACGGCAGCGGAGGCGGCGGTCCCGTGTCGTGCCAGTCCGGCGCGTGCCCGGCGGGGCAGCTCTGCGACCCATCGCGGAACCAGTGCGTCCCGAGCGGCGGCGCGTGCTCGATGGAGCGACCCTGCCCGGCGGGTCAGGTCTGCGACCTGTCGAGCGGCGCGGGCGTGTGCAAGGCGTCCTCGACCGCGTGCTCGTCCTCGACGTGCACGGCGGGCGCGTGCTTCTTCGGGGCGTGCACCGTGTGCGACGTCAATGTCTCCTGCCCGGCGTCGGGCGCGACCTGCGACGCCGCCGCGTCCATCGACGCGCTCCTGCCCGGGCCGATCGCGCTGATGGGGGACTTCGGGGGAAAACCGTTCACGTCGGACGTGCTCGGGTCGGGCGCCGACGGATACCAGGCGGTGTTCGCGTTCGACCTCGCGGAGCCGCGGGTGCTCACGGGCGACGCCGACTTCCAGGACGGCCTCATCGGCAGCTCCCGGGTGTGGATCCTCCGCGCGGACTGCGCGACGAGCGTGGTCGAGGCGCTGTTCACGCCCTGGTCCGAGGCGAAGACGCTCGCCCCTCGCTACCTCCCAGCCGGCAAGTACTTCGTCGTGCTCTTCTCCGACGCCGCGACGGCGCGCTACGCCGTCCGCCTCCGCTTCGCCGCGCCCGACGGGGCCCCGGGGAACAGCTGCGAGGCGCCGCTCCCGCTCGTGCCCGACGCGAGCGGCGCGATCGACGTCTCGGGCGACCTCACCGGCCGCTACCAGTTCGTGCCGGACGAGCAGTGCACGGGCGAGGGGCGGGGCATCCCGGAGGTGGCATACCGGCTCGACCTTCCGGAGCGCTCGTACGTGCTCCTCTCGGTCGCGGGCGTGGCGGGCTCCGGCGACTACCCCACCGTCGAGCTGAAGACCGACTGCTCCGCGCCGACGAACGCGTTCTCCTGCAACCAGTTCCCGATCCGGTCGAGCCAGCTCGAGTTCGGTCGGTTCCAGGTCTCGCAGCCGCTCGAGGCGGGCACGTACGCCGTGGTGGTGCACGGCGATCTCGACGATCTGGACGGCCACCCGTACACGCTGAAGGGCCGCGTCGAGCCCTGGGCGACGAACGACACCTGCGGCGCGGCGACGCCGCTCGTCCTGGCCTCCGGCGCCGCCACCGCGCAGGGCGACGGGAGGTACGCGACCGGCAGCGGCTGCGGCTGCGGAGGGACCTCCTACTGGTGCGACGAGTTCTTCTCCTTCTCGACGGCAAGCTTGGGCGACCGCTCCGCCGTCATCCGCGCCACGGCCGCGACCGCCACGTCGCGCCCGCTGCTCACGCTGCTGAAGGCTTGCGGCACCGCCGCGGCGGACTCGCTCGCCTGCGACCAGAACCCGTACCCCGGCGGCGACTCCGTCTCCGAGCTGCGCTTCGACGCGCTCCCGCCCGGCGACTACTGGGTCGGGGTCGCGGTGTCGGACGCCTACGACGTGCAGGTCACGCTCGGCGAGCCGAGCTATCCGCCCGTCCCGAACGACACGTGCACGACCGCGACGACGCTCGACCTCGTCTCGAGCACGGTCGCGCGCGTCGTCGGCGACACGCGCGGGGCGGCGGACGACGTCGGCGGGAGCTGCGGCCCCGCGTCGGCGGGCTCCGGCGGCGACGCAGCGTTCCGGGCGGTGCTCCCCGGACGCGGCACGGTGAAGCTCGACGTGGCCGGGCAGGATACGTTCTCGACGACCTCGACCCTCCGCTCCGATCCCGTCATCCGCCTCGATCCCGCGTGCTCGGGCGCGCCCGAGCCGAGCTGCGTCGACGCGACCGGGATCGGCGGCCGCGAGGTGGCGGCGCTGAAGGTGGACGGGACCTCGACCGCGTTCTGGGTCGACTCCGGGCAGGCCGACGGTCCGTACACGGTGCGCGCCGACTTCGTCGCGCCGCCGGCGAACGACCTCTGCTCCGGCGCGGAGGCCATCGTCGTGGGCGAGAAGGACGACCTCTCGCTCGCGTTCGCGGATCCGCTCGCGGCGTGCGCCTCGACGGGTCCGGACGTCTACTACAAGTACACGTGGACCGGCACGAAGCCCGGCACCGTCACGGTCTCCGTGTCGCCGACCGGGTTCGATGCGGTGCTCCGCGCGTGGGGCCCGAGCGCCGACGGGTGCACTCCGGCGTCGTGCCCTCCCCTCGTGGACGCGGGCGGCGTGGGCGTGTCCGAATCGGCGTCCGTGGCGCTGCGCACCGGCGAGACCGCGTGGTTCCAGGTCGGCGCCAGGGACGCGGGCGGGCCGTACGGGATCGGCATCGGGACCTACTGAGCGCGATGCGCACGGCGAGGCCGGCGCTCGCCCCGAGCGCCGCCGGGCGACGGGGCGATCCCGCCGCCGCGCGGGTCACTCCTCGATGCCGCTGATGGGCGGCGCCTCGGCGCGGTCGCGCTCCCCCACGTCGGCGTGTCCGCTCTCGTCCGCTTCCCCGGGCGCGGCGCCGGGCCGGGGCACCGGGTGACGGTGCGGCTCCGCGGGATGCTGCTGCGCCTCCGGATGTCCCGCGCGCGCCGGCTTGCGCCCGACGGTGCTCTCCGTCCACCTGACCCCGGGTGGGAGGCTCGCGTCCGGCGGCTCCCGGGCGGCATACACTCCGTCAGACGCCATGACCGGGGAGCCTCCGCCAGCCCCGAGGTCGCCGGAGCCGTTCACCCTATCGGCCCTGCTCCAGGCGCTCGCGCGCGACACGGCTCCGAGCAGCCTCGCCCGCGTTCCGCCCGGCCCCGGCGAGAAGGTGGGCCGGTTCGAGGTCGTGCGCGAGCTCGGGCGCGGCGGGTTCGGCGTGGTGCTCGAGGCGAGGGACCCACTGCTCCACCGTCGCGTCGCGCTGAAGCTCGTCAGGCCCGGCCGGCGCGTCGATGCGGGCGGCCCCGAGCTGGCGGAAGCCGCGGCCGTCGCGCAGCTCGCACACCCCAACATCGTGGACCTGCACGATGCCGGGGTGAGCGACGCAGGACCCTTCCTCGTCTTCGAGAAGCTCGAGGGAGAGCCGCTCTCGAGCCGGCTCGAGCGCGGTCCGATGCCGGTGGCCGAGCCGGCGCGGATGGTCCTCGAGGTGGCGAAGGGCCTCGCGCACGCCCACCGGAATGCGGTCGTCCATCGCGACCTCAAGCCCTCGAACGTGTTCCTCTGCGCGGACGGTCGGGTGAAGGTGCTCGACTTTGGCCTCGCCCGCATCTTCGGAAGGCGCCGGACGATCGAGGGCGGGACGCCGGGGTGGATGGCACCCGAGCAGCGACGCGGGGCCCCGGAGGACGAGCGCACGGACGTCTGGGCGCTCGGAGCCATCCTCTTTCGCGCCCTGGCGGGCAGAGACCCCGCGGAACACCGGCTCACCATCGAGGAAGAACCGCAGCTGATGGCGCTCCTCGAGCGGATGCTCGAGCACGACCCGGTGAAGCGGCCGCGGGACGCGACGGAGGTCGTGCAGGCCCTCGAGCCGATCGTGCGCACGATCGAGGCGCGGCAGGGGCGGGCGACGATTCGCGTCCGCCGCAGGGTGCCTCGCACCGTCCGGCGAGCTGCGGCCGCGCTGTCGATCCTGGCCGCGGCTGCGGTGTTCGCCTGGCGGTTCGTTCCGGGGCCACGGTCGCTTGCTCCCGCACGGCCGCCGCTCGTCGCCGTCGCCGATTTCACGAACGAGACGGGGGACCCCGATCTCGACGGCCTGGGGGGCCTCGTCGGAACCGCGCTCCAGGAGTCGCCGGGACTGCGCGTGCTCACCCGCAGCCGCATGCGCGACCTCCAGCGCACGATCGGAGACGAGGGTGGGGACCGCATCGACGAGTCGACGGGGCGCGAGATCGCGAAGCGCGCGGGGGTCGGGGGACTGCTCGTGGGCTCCGTCAGCCGCATGGGCGAGCTGGTCCTCGTGGAGCTGCGAGCGATCGATCCGCAGCGCGACGAGTACCTCTTCACGCACCGCGAACAGGCGCGGGGCAAGTCCGAGGTGCTGGCGCTCGTCGATCGACTCGCGGTCCGGGCGAGGCAGCAGTTCCTCGGGGATCGCGGTCCTTCGACCTACTCGGCACCCATCGCACGGCTCGTCACGCCGAACCTCGAGGCGTATCGGCACTACGCGACGGGAAGGTCGCTCGAGGAGCGGAACCTCCCCGGCGCACAGGACGCTTACCGCGAGGCGATCGAGCTCGACCCCGAGTTCGCGCTCGCCCACTTCGCGCTCGTCACCGCGGCGTCTCGGGAGAAGGCCCCCATCGGCGAGCTCGGGGCGATCGCCACCGCGGCGATCCAGGTGGCCGACCGCGCCCCCTGGCGCGAGGCACGGCTGATCCGCGCCTGGAACGCGATCGTGGAGCGGCGCGTGGCCGATGCTCGAGCGCTCTTCAAGGAGGTCCTGGAGCGTCATCCCGACGACAAGGAGGCCCTCGCGCTGTACGCGTCGGTGGCGGCTTCGCCCGAGGAGGCGCTCGCGTACCTCGAACGGGCTCTCCTGGCCGATCCCATGTACGTCCCGGCACAGGAGCAGATGGTCGGTGCCCTGCGTGACCTCGGTCGCGAGGCGGAGCTGCTCCCGCTCGCGCGTACGTGGCTCGCGCAGCCGCCGGCACCTCGTCGCCTGGGGGCGGCGGCGCTGGCCCTCGCGGCCGCCGGTGATCTCGACGGTGCGCTCGAGGCTGCGAAGCGCGAGGACCTCCTGTCCCCGGGTCGATCGACGCTCGAGGCGATTCACCTGGCCCGGGGCGAGTACGTCGAGGCCGAGCGGGTGGCACGCGAGCGTATCGAGCGATCCGGGAAGGGAATCGGCTGGCTCGCGGTGTCGCTCACGTACCAGGGGCGCAGGAGAGAGGCGCTCGCGGTCCTGGAAGAGGCCTCGCGCGGCGGCTCGCTGGCAGCCTACGCCGCCCTCGGGATCGCCGCCGCCGATGGACCGACCGAGCGACTCCGCGCGCGCGCCCGGGCGCTGGTCGCCGCCCAGCCGTCACTCGATTGGCTCGCCGCGCTCGCGCTCGCGCTCGCGGGCGACGTGCCGGAGGCCGAGCGCTACGCGGGGGCGTTGTCGCGCGACCAAGCGGATCCGGGCAGCACCGTCTTCCCGGACGAGGTCCTTTCCGTCGCGACCTTCGTCCGAGCAGTCGCCGCGCGTGCGCGCGGCGATCCAGCGACGGGCCGCGCCATGCTCCGCGACCTCGTGGCATCACGGCGCTTCAAGGCGCGACTCGTCTGCGCGTTCGCCCTCGGACAGGCGTGCGCCGAGGACGGCGATCTCGGATGCGCCGTCGCTGCGCTGCGGCAGTACAGGACGGACCATTCGCCGGTCGTCCTGTTCCAGAACTGGATGTTCCCCCGCTCGGCGCTGCTCCTCGCTGAGGTTTTGGAGCGGCAGGGCCAGGTG
Source organism: Anaeromyxobacter sp. SG66 (assembly GCF_022690805.1). NCBI lineage: Bacteria > Pseudomonadati > Myxococcota > Myxococcia > Myxococcales > Anaeromyxobacteraceae > Anaeromyxobacter > Anaeromyxobacter sp. SG66. The sequence goes on along the minus strand of NZ_JALCZC010000013.1, from coordinate 55,889 downwards.
GACGAGGCGCGCGGCCTCGTGCAGAGATTCCTTTCGGACTGGCGCAACGCCGACCGCGACCTGCCGGAGCTCGCCCGGGCGCGTGCGCTGTGCACGCGCGTCCGGTGTCACCCGGCGCCGCCCGCCCGCGACTCCCTGCGACAGGGCAGGGATCCGGCGGGACTTGGCCGCGAGAACTGAATGAGCGTCAAGGCGATCGTCGTTCGCGCTTCACAGGTCGAGCACCACATCGCCCTCCGGTCGCGAGCAGCAGATGAGCGCGGCGCCAGGGCCCGGCGGCTCGACGGGTTCGGGCTCGTAGCGGACGCTGCCGGAGACGAGGAAGCTCTCGCAGTTGTGGCAGACGCCCGTCCGGCAGGACCAGCGCACGGGCACGTCGCACGCCTCCGCGAGCTCCAGCAGGCTCTGGAACCGCGAACACCAGCGCGTCTCGAGCCCGCTCCGGGCAAAGGACACGATCGGCCCTTCACCGGGGCGGCCCTCGGGCTGATGCGGACGAACGCGGGCCCCAGGAGCGATCCCAGGCGTCAAGGACGGTCCGGCACCGAAGACCTCGGTGTGGATCCTGCCGGGCGCGACGCCCTGGCCCGCGAAGCCAGCCCGCAGGTCGGCGAGGAACGCCGGGGGCCCGCACAGGTAGAAGTCGGCGTCGTGGGGTACCCCGAGCTCCTCGAACGCCGAGACGGTCAGGTGCCCGGGCGCGTCGAAATCGACGCCCAGGCGGTCGGTCGGGGCGGGCCGGCTGTAGCGCACGTGCGCGTGGGCGTTCGGGAGCGCTCGGAGGAGCGCCCGCGACTCCGCGGCGAAGGCATGGCTCGCGCGATCGCGGGCACCGAACAGCCACCAGACGTGGCGTGGCGTGCGCGCGGCCGCGAGCGCGTGCAGCATCGCGAGCACCGGCGTGGCGCCGACCCCCGCGCTGGCGAGCACCACTGCGTTCCATCCAGGACGGAGCGTGAAGCTCCCGCGAGGCGCGCTCACGTCGAGCGTGTCGCCGGCGTGGACGTGGTCGAAGATGTAGCCGCTCGCCACACCGTTCACCTCGCGCTTCACGCTCACGCGGTAGCGCTCCGCGCTGGGGACGTCGGAGAGCGAATAGCTGCGCACGACCGGCGGTGCGGAAGGATCCGGGCGGACGCGCAAGACCACGAACTGCCCGGGGAGCGGCACGGCCAGCGGTGATCCGTCCACGGCCTCCAGGGTGACCGAGAGGATGCTCGCGCTCTCCTGCGCCAGCCGGGCGACGCGCATCGGTCGGAAGCCCTCCCACGCGGGCGCCGGCGCGACGTCGGGTGCGAGCCCGGAATTGCCGGCCGGCGGCCCGCCCGCTCGTTCCTGCGCGAGGAGCGCGCGAAAGGACCCCTGCCATCCGGCGCTCAGCGCCGGGATGCGCAACGCCCGCTCCAGCCGATCGGGTGGGTGCCCGGGCAGGTAGAGGAGCGCGTCGATCTCGGCGACGGTCATCTCCTCAGGGCCCCGAGCGACGCGGATGATGTCGTCGCCCGCTCCGACCTCGCCCTCCTGGATCACGCGGAAGTAGAAGCCGGGCCGGTGGTGGGCCACGAGCAGGGCCGCCATGCGCGGCTCCCCCATGCGCATCCCGACGCGGAAGCAGGTCACGCGGGGCTGCGTCACCTCGAAGACCGCACCTCCGATCCGGTAGCGATCGCCGATGCACACCTCGTCGTCGGCGAGCCCTTCGACCGTGAAGTTCTCTCCGAACTGTCCAGGGTCCAACGGACCGCGCCCCAGCGCTCGTTCCCAGTACCGATACGACGCGATCTGGTAGACGAGCACGGCCCGGTGCTCGCCGCCGTGGCCCATGAGGTCTCCCTGGGCGTCCCCGTCCACGTCGAGGCGCCGCACCATGCGGCGGCCGGTGACGGGAGCCTTCCAGACGGAGGTATGGACCATGCGCCCGTACCAGGCGACATCGCGCGGCAGACCGACGTTCACCGAGAGCAATCGAGGCACCGGAGCTCCTCCCTGCGATCTCCTCGCGACCACGCCCGACACGCAACGGACGGCCGGGCGTACTCGCGGCGCCTCCTCTGCGTAGCGGTTGGCTCGACCGGTAGGTAAGTGGGATGAGCGACTCGCGCTGCCCGATGCTCGATTCGCCGGCGCGCAGCCAGGCGCTCCTCTGCGGTGGCCGCACCCACCCGAGCCGCTCGGAAAGCGCCCGGTAGAAGGGACGCAGCGCCGTGAGAAGCAGAGGGGGAGGGGCCGCGCTGGCGCCCTCCCCCTCGTTCACCATCCGCGAAGACCTGCTACGGCACGACCTTGCTCGTCGCCGTCGCGACGTCGGCGTCGGGATCCGGGTCGACCACCGTCGCGGTCCAGGTGACGACTCCTGGCCCCGCGGGCGCGTAGGTGGGGAAGGACACCTTCGCGGTGGCGGCGGGCGCGAGCGTCACGTCCTGGCTGGCCGAGTACACGATCTCCGTCACACCCTGGGCGTCGGTGACGGAGCCCTCCACGTGGACCGCCACGGTCCCGGCGACCGTCCCGGCGTTCACGACCGACACCTTCGGCGCGGCCGTGCCGCCGCGCGAGAGGTCGAGCCGCTTCGGCACCGAGAACCGGGTGACGTCCACGTCCACCACCGCGCTCGGCTGGCTCTGGCCCGTGCCGCTGACGGTGAGCTGGACCGTCCCGGTCGCGGCGTCGTCGTTCGCGATCTGGAAGCACCCGCTGTCCGCCGACGCGTCGGTCGGCGCGTACTTCACGGTGAGCGTCTGGGAGCCGCCGGGCGCGACCGTGAACGAGGCCGAGGGCGACGCGCTGAACTCGGCGGACGTGCCGGTGCAGCTCGACACCGAGGTCACCGTGAGATCCACGCTCCCCGTGTTCGACACGGTCGCGGTCTGCGTGGCGGAGCTGCCGACCGCCACGGTGCCGAACGCGATGGAGGTCGGCGCCACCGCGATCTTCGGCGCGGGCGCGACCGGGAAGCTCGTCGCGTCTCCCGGCAGCGTGCGCGCGGTGATCTCGTCGACGTTCGTGACCTTGTCGCCGTCGGAGTCCTTGGGCTCGGCGGCCGTGAGCGCTGACGTGATGCCGGAGGCGATCCCGGCGCGCACGTCGGTGCCATACGGGTTGAACGTGCTCGTTCCGCCGCTGCCGTGGCAGGTCGTGCAGCTGTCGAGGGCCGTGCCGGAGGTCCCGTACTTGGAGTTGAACGTCGAGAGGTACGTGGAGAGCGCGCTCGCGGAGAGCGGCGCGGCAACAACCCCGGCGAGTACGGCGACGACGGCGAGGTGCTTGATCCGGTGCATCGTGTTCCCTTCTCCGGGCGACTCGCCCGGCGATGAGGGGGCTCGGAGACCGCCCCTGCTGCGGGTTCATCCCGCGTGCAGCGGGTGCCCCCTGCTGCACGCAGGACGCCGCCATGCCGCGTGGCGGAGCACGAATGCCGACCGAGAAGCACCATGATCGTGTGACGTCAAAATAACCCGGGGTTTACGTGGACCCGGTATCCGCCGCGCGCGGAGGGTCGAGTGCGCGGCGTTCCGCGGATGTGCTCCGCCCGCCCTCAGCTCGCCACCTCGGATTTCCGAGCGCCATCATCGAATTACGGCGTGCCGCGATCCCCGGTGGGTGCGCGCGGCGCGCGCGCCGCTCGGCGTGAAGTCCCGGCGCGCGGACGGCCGTGGCCGCTCATCTGGGGACCCGCCGCGCGCCTGCGCCAGCGCCGGGCTCCGGTTATGCGCGAGGCGCAACTGGGGGGATTCCATGAGACCGCTCGAGGGAAAGATCGCCGTCGTCGCGGGCGCCACGCGCGGGGCCGGGAGGGGCATCGCGACGGCGCTCGGCGAGGCGGGCGCCACCGTCTACTGCACCGGGCGCAGCGTCCCCGGGAGCCCCGGGATGAAGGGGCGGCCGGAGACCATCGACGAGACCGCCGCCCTCGTCACCGCGCGCGGCGGCCGGGGCATCGCCGTCCGGGTCGATCACACGGTGCCGGACGAGGTGGCGCGGCTGTTCGAGCGCGTGGGCGAGCTCGACATCCTGGTGAACGACATCTGGGGCGGCGACGACCTCGTCGCGTGGGGCAAGCGGCTCTGGGAGACGAAGCTCGAGGACGGCCTCACCCTCATCGACCGGGCGATCAAGACGCACGTCATCACGAGCTACCACGGCCTCCCGCGCATCCGTCGGGGAGGGCTCGTGGTGGAGATCACCGACGGCGACGGCTACTTCTACCGCGGCCACTTCTTCTACGACCTCGTGAAGACGACCGTGATCCGGATGGCGTTCGCGCTCTCGCAGGAGCTGAGCGGCCGCGGCGTCACGGCGCTCGCGGTGACGCCGGGGTTCCTCCGCTCGGAGTGGATGCTCGATCACTTCGGGGTGACGGAGGCGAACTGGCGCGACGCGGCGAAGAAGGTGAAGCCGTTCATCGCGTCGGAGACGCCGCTCTTCGTCGGCCGAGGGATCGCCGCGCTCGCCGCCGACCCGAACGTCGCCGCGAAGAGCGGGCGGGTCTTCGCGTCCTGGGATCTCGGCGAGGAGTACGGCGTCACCGACGCGGACGGGACGCGTCCGCACTTTCTGCGGTGGACTCGGGAGCACCAGCCCGAGGTCGCGGCGGCCTGGCGGAAGCTCGACGACGCGTTCTACGCGTACTGGACCGCGATGCCCTACGACATGCCGGGGTGACGCGCGGTCGTCACCGGCGGCGCGGACGGCCCTGCCGACGGGCGGCCCTGCCTGGGCATCGCCCTCACCCTCGAGACCAATAGAGACAGAGGGCGGCCTCGAACTCGCGTGAAGCGGGATCGCGGAGCCCGAGCGGGAGAGCGACCCGCAGTGGTCGTCGGCGGCGGCGCCGCGGCCCGTCCGGTGAACGACCTCTCGTGGGCGCGCGCAGGAGGTACCCCATGCAGCGGCTCCTCGGACCTTGGATGCTCGCATGCATGCTGAGCCTCGCCTCGTGTGGTGGTGGTGGTAAGGGCGAGCAAAGCGGTCCACAGACGCCGGTCGGCTCTGTCACGGTCACGCCGGGCGAGCTCACGTTGGTGGTCGGCGCATCGCAGCAATTGACGACGAGTGTCCGAGATGAGGCCGGTAATCCACTGACCGGACGGGCCATCACCTGGTCGAGCACCGAGCCAGCGGTCGCCACCGTCTCCGACGCGGGCAACGTGACGGCCGTCGGTGCAGGGTCGGCGACGATCACCGCCAGCTCGGAGGGAAAGAGCGGCAGCGCCACGGTCACGGTGTCGGTCGCTCTTCCGAGATCCGCGTCGCTTGCGACTGGCGGCGCTCACACCTGCGCCCTCACGACGGGGGGATCTGCGTTCTGCTGGGGTCGCGGTGAGAGCGGGCAGCTCGGGATACCGATTCCGACGACGACGTGCGAACTGCAGACGGGGACGTTTCCGTGCAGCCGTGTCCCGGTCGCGGTCGGGGGCGGGCTCGCGTTCGCGCAGCTGGCGGCGGGCGGCTCCCATACGTGCGGTCTAACGAACGAGGGGGTGGCGCATTGTTGGGGAAACAATGTGAGTGGCCAGCTCGGCGACAGCTCCAGCAACAATCGCGACACTCCGGTACCCGTCGCGACCGAGCTCAGGTTCGTCGCCATCGACGCGGGTGCCCAGCACACGTGTGGGCTGACCAGTGATGGCGCCGCGTATTGCTGGGGAGCCAATGACCGGGGGCAGCTGGGCACCGGGACGACGAGCTCCAGCTCCGTACCCGTGGCCGTGACTGGCGGCCACACCTTCCAGCAGATAGCGGCTGGCGGTTTCGAAGTCTCCGAACCGGGTTATCGGATCGGCCAGAGCTGTGCGCTCACCCTCACCGGCGCGGCGTACTGCTGGGGCGATAACGAATCGGGGCAGCTCGGGATCGGAGGGCGCGACCTCACTGCGCACCCAGTGCCCGCGCCCGTCTCCGGGGACATCAAGTTCGTGGCGCTGACCACCGGGCTTGCCAGTCACACCTGTGGTGTGACCGCCGCGGGTTCTGCCTATTGCTGGGGCCAGAACAGCTTCGGTGCGCTGGGTAATCCTTCGGTGGGCGACAGCTTCGTGCCAGTCCCTGTGTCCGGCGGGTTGGCCTTCGTCCAGTTGATAGCCGGTGGGTTCATCGGCCATACCTGTGGGCTGACGGCGAGCGGAAAGGCGTACTGCTGGGGCGAAAACGAGCTGGGGCAGGTCGGCGACGACTCCACGATCGATAGGTTCGCGCCCTCGGCGGTCGCAGGCGATCTCTCATTCAACGCCTTGGATGCCGGCTACCGCCACACCTGTGCCCGTGCGACCTCGGGGACCCTTTACTGCTGGGGCGCCAACGGCGCCGGCCAGCTGGGCGACGACTCGACCAGCCCACGAGACGTGCCGACGGAGGTCGTGGGACTGCCGTGAGACGGACCTCCGGTCGATGACGGTGCAGCGAGGTCTCGCCTCGACGTGGCCGCCACGCGGTGGGCGATGGGAGGCGCGTCCGCGTGCGCGTCGCTGCCGGTCACCCTAAGGACCGTCTCATGGAGGACTCGACCGGCGACCTCGCTCGCGGGCGCGAGCACTACCGGCTCAAGGCCTGGGGCGAGGCGTACACCTCGCTGACCCGCGCCGATGGGCGCTCCCCGCTCGGCGCCGAGGATCTCGAGCTCCTGGCGGTGTCGGCGTACCTCGTCGGCCGGGACGGCGAATACCTGGATGCCCTCGACCACGCCTACCGCGCCCACCTCGCCGCATCGAGGTCGGCTCGCGCCGCCCGGTGCGCGTTCTGGATCGGCCTGCGATTCCTGCTCCGGGGAGAGGCCGGACGGGCGACCGCATGGCACGCGCGCGCGGGACGGTTGCTCGAGCATGAGAGCAGCGAATGCGTGGAGCGCGGCTACATGCTCTTGCCGGTCGCGGAGCAGCGGCTCCGGTCGGGCGACACGCAGGGTGCGTTCTCCATCGCCGGCGCGGCCGCGAACACGGGCGAGCGTTCTGGCGAGGAGGACCTCGTGGCCATCGCCCGTCACCTGCAGGGACGGGCACGGCTGCACGAAGGGCGGGTGAAGGAAGGGCTGGCGCTCCTCGACGAGACCATGCTGGCGGTGACCTCCGGGGAGCTGTCGCCCATTCCTACCGGGCTTCTGTACTGCAGCATCGTCGAATGCTGCCGCAGCGTTCACGCGCTGGAGCGCGCCAGGGAATGGACGGCCGCGCTGGCACGCTGGTGTGACGGCCAGCCGGAGATGGTGTCGTTCACCGGAGCCTGCCGCGTCCACCGGGCAGAGGTGCTGCAGCTGGGCGGCGACTGGTCAGCGGCCATCGACGAGGCGCGGCGCGCCCGCGAGCGGGCCGCGACCGATCGGCCGTCGGCTGCTGAGGCAGCCTATCAGCTGGGCGAGATCAGCCGCTTGCGTGGCGAGCAGGCGGCTGCCGAGGCGTGGTTCCTCAGCGCGAACGAGGAGGGGCGAGAGCCTCAACCCGGGCTGGCCCTGCTGCGCCTGGCGCAGGGGCGCGTCGGTGCCGCAGTCGCCGCCCTCCGTCGAGTGGTGGGAGGGACGGCAGATCCCCTGGTCCGGACTCGCCTGCTCCCGGCCTACGTGGAGATCTTGCTCGCCGGCGGCAAGGTGGAGGAGGCCCGCGCCGCCAGCGACGAGCTGCAGGCCATCGCGCAGCGCTTCGAGACGGGCGTGCTGTGCGCGCTGGCGCTGCAGGCGCGCGGCACGGTCGAGCTTGCGGAGGGGAACGCGACGGCGGCACTCGACCTGGTGCGCAGGGCCTGGAGCATCTGGGCCGAGATGGAGGCGCCCTATCAAGCTGCGCAGGCGCGCCTGGTGACCGGGCTGGCGTGCCGCGCGCTCGGCGACGACGAGGGGGGCCGGCTGGAGCTGGAGGCGGCGCGGCGGATGTTCGCGAAGCTCGGAGCCGCGCCCGACGCCGCCCACGTCGACTCGCTCGCGAGGCTCGACAGCTCCCGCCGCCCTCACGGCCTGACGCCACGGGAGCTCGAGGTCCTCCGCCTCGTCGCTGCGGGCAAGACCAACAAGGCCATCGCCGCCGCGCTCCGCCTGAGCGAGAAGACGGTGGACCGACACGTGAGCAGCATCCTGGGGAAGCTGCACGTCCCCTCGCGGGCGGCCGCGACCGCCTTCGCGTACGAGCACGAGCTCGTCTGATCCGCTCCGCCGGGAGTGCGGAGAACCACCCATCGCCTGGGCACCGGCGATGGGTGGTTCTCCCGATGCCGGCGGCGCGGCTCCTTCCTACGCATGCGTCTGGTCGAAGAGCGCTTCGCCCTGTCGCATGGGCTTCACCGGGAGGACGGAATGTACGATGCCATCGTCGTCGGCGCCCGCTGCGCCGGATCGCCCACCGCCATGCTGCTTGCACGGAAGGGCTACAGGGTGCTGCTGGTGGATCGGGCGAGGTTTCCCAGCGACACCATCTCCACGCACATTCTCTGGCCCCATGGCGCCGAGGCCCTGGCGCGGTGGGGTCTCCTCGACGCGCTCGCGGCCACGGGGCTTCCGCCGATCTGCCGGCGCATGTCCCTCGACGTCGGCCCCTTCGTGCTCCGGGGCACCATCCGCGGCGCCAATGGCGGCCGGGGGGGATTCTGTCCGAGGCGCACGATCCTCGACGGCCTCCTCGTGAACGCCGCGGCGCGGAGCGGCGCCGAGGTGCGCGAGTCCTTCACGGTCGACGACCTGCTCTTCGCAGACGGCGCGGTCGTCGGGCTCCGGGGGCGAGGCGCCGGGGGGAAGCAGGTCGAGGAGCGGGCCCGGATCGTCATCGGCGCTGACGGCGTTCACTCCTTCGTCGCCGCGGCCGTGCGGGCCCCCGAGTACGACACGCGCCCGATCGCCGTCTGCGCCTACTATTCCTACTTCAGCGGCGTTCGGCAGGAAGACCTCGAGCTGTATCTGCGCGAGCGCTGCGCGTTCGGCGGAGCCCCCACCCATGACGGGCTCCACCTCGTGATGGTGAACTGGCCCGCCCAGCGCTTCGCCGAGGTGCGGGCCGACGTCGAGGCCCACGTCGCGCAGGCGCTCGCGCTGGCGTCGGACTTCGGCGCCCGGGTATCGCAGGGAACGCGCGAGGAGCGCTGGTACGGTGTCGCCGGCGTGCCCGGCTACTTCCGGCGGCCGTACGGCGCCGGGTGGGCGCTCGTCGGCGACGCCGGCTACTGCAAGGACCCGATGACGGCGCAGGGCATCAGCGACTCCTTCATCGACGCCGAGCGGCTCGTCGAGGCGCTCGATGCAGGCCTGTCCGGCCGCGGCCCGCTCGAGGACCTCCTGGCCGCTCACGAGGCGGCCCGGAACGAGCGCGTTCGACCGATGTACGAGCTCACCAACGAGATCGCCACGCTCGAGCCGCCGCCGCCCCCGCTCCAGGCGCTCTTCGCCGCGCTGCAACACAACCAGCCCGCGACGGATGCCTACCTGTCGGCGATGACCGGTGCGACGCCCCTCCCCGAGTTCATGTCCGAGGAGAACGTCGCGCGGATCATCGACGCGGCGAGAGCTGGAACGAGCGAGCGGGACGGCAGCAGCTCGCGATACGTGGGATGACCGAGCCGCGCGACGGTCGGCGCCTCGCGGCCACCGCTTCCCAGGAGTGGGTTCTGTAACCTTCAGCCCCTGTCGTTCGTGGTCATGACCAAGCGCGAGCTGGCGTGGCGCCCGGCGCACCCGAGCTGGCGGCAGGGATTGGTTGCGGCATGACCGGCGGGACAGCGACGAAGGGAGCCGTCGGGTTACGCCGAGACCGGCATCTCGATGGTGAAGATGCAGCCCTTGCCGGGCAGGTTGCGGACGGTGATGTCTCCACCGAAGGCCTTCACCGCCTTGCGGCTGATGTTCAACCCGAGCCCCAGTCCCGTGCGGTCCTGGCCCCGTCGCTTGCCGAACGGCGTGAAGAACGCCTCGGAGTTCCCCTCGGGGAGCCCGCCGCACTCGTCTTCCACCTCGATGGAGACGAGGGCGTCCGCGCAGACGGTGCGCACCGTCACGTAGCCGTGGGGGACCGAGTACTTGAAGGCGTTCTGGATGAGGTTGAAGAGCGCCGACGAGAGGAGCTGCGGGTCGGCCTTGACCATCACGTCGTCCGGCACGTCGGCGAAGGTCACGTTCATCTCGCGCTGCGCCGCCTGCAACGACGCCGCGCCCTCCGCCTCGTGCAGGAACCGGGCGATGGACATCCGCTTCGGCTCCTGGCTCCCGGCGGCGAGTCGCACCTCGGAGATCGTCGTGTCGAGGAGGTCGCGCATCGCCGCGAGGCTGCGCTCGACGATGGACCCGGTGCTCCCGGCGACCGCCACCCGCCCGCTCTTCACCGCCGCGAACGAGAGCATCGCCGTCGACAGACGGTTGCGCAGCTCGTGCGTCAGGTAGCCGAGCCGCTCCGCCTCGCCTTCGCCGAGCGCCTCCTCTCGCTGGCGGCTGAACTCGGTCACCGCTCCGGCGATGGCGTCGTCGAGGCAGCCGTTCAGGGTCTGGAAGTCCTTCGCGCTGATCTCCACGTGCTTGACGACCGCCGTCTCCGTGATGGCCTGGCAGAGGTCCCCGTAGTCGTGAACGAGCTGAGCCACGCTGAAGTTCTTCGCCAGCGCCTCGCCGCCGTGCTTGCCTGCGCTGTTCCCGATGGCGGTGCTGGAGAACGGCTCGGAGCTCGACCGCAGCCGCAGCGTCTCCGAGAGCTGGGACAAGAAGAGCGGTAGCCCGTGCTCCAGCTCCAGGGCGGAGACGGTGGGCCACCTCCTCGCCATGATCTTCGCTCGGGCGAGAGAGAGGATGTCGTTCTTGTCGCTGGTGATGAAGTCGTAGAGGCTCACGACCTGCTCGTGCCCGGCAGGAACGCGCCGGTGCCAGGCATCTTGGCTGTAAATATTAGGCTTTCGCCGGGCAGTAACCAGTCCCCAGTCGCATGAAAGCCGGCGAGCTCGCAGCCGCCTGCGCCCTCATGGTGTACTACTCCGCCCACCCAGGATTGCTGGCTCGCGGAGCGGAGCATGACCTTGATCACACACGAGTTTCTGACGCGCGAACGCGACCGCATCATGGCGGAGTGGGAGCGCGCGATCCACGCGGAGCCGAGACCCATCCCGCTGGAGGACTCGGCCCTCCGGAACGATCTTCCGGAGTTCCTCGACGCGCTGGCCACCTGGATGAAGGCGCCGGATGCACCTGCCGGTGGCATGCTCCAGGGCCTTCCCATCACGCATGCGAAGCAGCGCCTGAAGCACGCGTACCAGCTCGCCCAGCTCATCACCGAGTTCCGCGTGCTGAGAGCGACGATCCTGCGGCTCTTGCTGCACGCCGAGGCCGAGGAACAGGCAGGCTCCGTCGATCTCATGGAAGGAATGGAGCGCCGCGTCGTCGAGCTCGCGCGGCTGAACGCGGGCCTCGATCAGGCGATCAGCGACTCCGTCGAATACTTCGTGGAGGAGCGGGAGCGAATCCGCGAGCGCTTCATCGGAGTGCTGGGCCACGATCTCCGCTCGCCCCTCAGCGCCATCCTGATGAGCGCAGACCACATGCTGCGGTCGGGCCGCCTCGCGCCGGGTCTCGACCGCGCCGCCGGGCGAATCGCCCGCAACGCGGAGCGCATGAGCAGGATGGTGCGCGACCTGCTGGACCTCTCCCGCGGGCGCCTCGGCGACGGCATCCCGGTCGACACGACGACGCACGTGGACCTGGGCGAGGTCTGCCACGCCGCCGTCGAGGACGCGATCCTCACGAATCCTGATCGAGAGATCATCCTGAACGCCAGCGGTGATCTCTGGGGTCACTGGGATCGCGACCGTGCGTTCCAGGCGGTCGGCAATCTCCTCGCGAACGCCCTCAATTACGGTGAGGGGCCGGTGGTCGTCACTGCGGCATGTGCAAGTGAAGGCGCGGTCGTGCAGGTCACGAATCACGGTGAGCCCATCACCGAGGATCGCCTGCTGAGGCTCTTCGATCCGTTCCAGCGCGGCGAAGCAGGTGCAGGCAACCGAGAGGGGCTCGGCCTCGGGCTCTACATCGTCAGCGAGATCATGCGCGCGCACGGCGGAACGGTCGCAGTGAGCTCATCCCGCGAGGCTGGCACGACGTTCACGCTCACGTGGCCTCGCTCCGACTGCACGCCCACCGCTTGATCACGCGACGAGGCGAGCGCCCCTCCGCTGCGATGGGAGCCGGGGACGGCGAGCCGCCGTCCCCGGCCGTCCTCAGCGCGCCGCCGCGGACAGCGGGCAGGTGCCGGCGGCGAACGTGGCCGTGACCGACCTGGCCACCGACATCGTGACGGTGCACTGGCTCGCGGTGCCGTAGCACGCGCCGCTCCACGAGGTGAACGTGGCGCAGGCGCCCGGCGTCGCCGTCAAGGTGACGGACGAGCCGGTGCTCTCGTCCGCCGCGCAGCCGTCGGCGCTGCCCGACGTGCACGCGATGCCAGGGCCCGTGACGGTGCCCGAGCCGGTCCCCGCCGGCGTGACGGTGAGGCGGAACGTGCTCGGCTGGAACGTGGCCGTCACCGTCTTCGCCGACGACATCGTGACGGTGCAGGTGTCGCCGCTCGAGCTCGTGCAGCCGGTCCAGCTCTTCAGCAGGGCGCCTGCCGCGGGCGAGGCCGTGAGCGTCACCGCGCTGCCGTTCGCGACGGTCGTCACGCAGCCAGCCGGATCGCTGCACACGAGCCCCGCCCCGCTGATCGTGCCGGTCGCGCCGTAGCTCGAGGCCGGCTTGACCGTGAGCGCGTACGTGCTCGGCTGGAACGTCGCCGTGACCGTCTTCGCGGCGGTCATCGTGAGCGTGCAGACGTTCCCGGACGCGGAGGTGCAGCCGGTCCAGCTCTTCACGATCGAGCTGGCGTCCGGGGTGGCGGTCAGGGTCACGGTGGCGCCGTTCGCCACGACGGCGGTGCAACCTCCGGTGACCCCGGTGGTGCAGTCGATGCCCGGTCCGGTCACCGTCCCGGCCCCACCCTGGCCCGTCGCGTTCACGGTGAGCGCATACGTGCTCGGCTGGAAGTTCGCCGTGACCGTCTTCGCCGACGTCATGGTGACCGTGCACGTGGCGCCGGTCGCGGAGGTGCAGCCGGTCCAGCTCGCGAAGACCGACGCCGCCCCCGGCGTCGCGGTCAGCGTGAGGGTGGCCCCGTTCGCCTCGACGTAAACGCAGCCGGTCGTGGAGCCGCAGTCGATCCCGTCTCCCTGGACGCTGCCGCTGGCGTTCACGCCGGCGGTCTTCACGGTGAGCGCGTACGTGCTCGGCTGGAACGTCGCCGTGACCGTCTTCGCCGACGCCATGGTGACCGTGCAGGTCGCGCCGCTCGTCGTCGTGCACCCGGTCCAGCTCTTGAACAGCGACGTCGCGTCCGGGACTGCCGTCAGCGTGAGCGTGGCCCCGTTCGCCTCGACGTAGGTGCACCCGGTCGTGGAGCTGCAGTCGATGCCGTCGCCCTGGACGGCGCCGCCGGCGCCCGTCCCGGCGGTCTTCACCGTGAGGGCGTACGTGCTCGGCTGGAACGTCGCCGTGACCGTCTTGGCTCCGGTCATCGACACCGTGCACGTCGCGCCGCTCACGGAGGTGCAGCCGCTCCAGCTCTTCAGGATCGAGCTCGCGTCGGGGGCGGCGGTCAGGGTCACGGTCGTGCCGTTCGCGACGGCGGTGGTGCAGCCTCCGGTGACCCCGGTGGTGCAGGCGATGCCCGGCCCGGTCACCGTCCCGGCCCCACCCTGGGCCGTCGCGTTCACCGTGAGCGTATACGTGCTCGGCTGGAAGCTCGCCGTGACCGTCTTCGCCCCGGTCATCGAGACCGTGCAGACGTTGCCGGACGACGAGGTGCAGCCGGTCCAGCTCGCGAAGACCGACGCCGCTCCCGGCGTCGCGGTCAGCGTGATCGTGGCCCCGTTCGCCTCGACGTAGGTGCAGCCGGTCGTGGAGCTGCAGTCGATGCCGTCGCCCTGGACCGTGCCGCTGGCGTTCACGCCCGCGGTCTTGACGGTGAGCGCGTACGTGCTCGGCTGGAACGTCGCCGTGACCGTCTTCACCGACGCCATGGTGACCGTGCAGGTCGCGCCGTTCGTCGTCGTGCACCCGGTCCAGCTCTTGAACAGCGACGTCGCGTCAGGGACCGCCGTCAGCGTGATCGTGGCCCCGTTCGGCTCGACGTAGGTGCACCCCGTCGTGGAGCTGCAGTCGATGCCGTCACCCTGGACGGCCCCGCCGGAGGCCGTCCCGGCGGTCTTCACGGTGAGCGCATACGTGCTCGGCTGGAACGTCGCCGTCGCGGTGCGCGCGCCGGTCATCGAGACCGTGCAGACGTTCCCGGACACCGAGGTGCAGCCGCTCCAGGTCGAGAAGACCGAGGTCGCGTCCGGCGTCGCCGTGAGGGTCACGGTCGTCGCAGGCGTCGTGTTGGGCACCGAGGTCGTGCAACCGTCCGTCGAGCCGGTGGTGCAGGCGATGCCCTCGCCCGTCACCGTCCCGCGCCCGGTTCCGGCCGTCTTCGCCGTGAGGAGCCAGGTCGCCGGCTGGAACGTCGCCGTCGCGGTCCTCGCGCCGGTCATCGAGACCGTGCAGACGTTCCCGGACACGGAGGTGCAGCCGGTCCAGCTCGAGAAGAGCGAGGTCGCGTCCGGCGTGGCCGTGAGCGTCACGGTCGTCGCCGGCGAGGTGAGGGGCTCCGAGGCCGTGCACCCGTCCGTCGAGCCGGTGGTGCAGGCGATGCCCTCGCCCGTCACCGTCCCGCGCCCCAGCCCGGACGTCCTCACCGTGAGGAGCGCGACCGAGTGGAACGTCGCGGTCACCGTCTTCGCCCCCGTCATCGAGACCGTGCAGACGTTCCCGGAGACCGACGTGCACCCGGTGAAGCCCGCGAAGACCGACGGCGCGGTCGGCGTCGCGGTGAGCGTCACGGTCGCCGGCGGCGACGTGTTGGGGACCGTGGCCGTGCACCCCGCCGCCCCAGGGGTCAGGCAGGAGATCCCGTCGCCCGTCACGGTGCCCTGTCCCGAGCCCGAGAGCTCGACGGTGAGCGGATAGCTCGCGAGCGAGAAGCTCGCGGCCACCGTCCGCGCGGCGTCCATGCTGACGGTGCAGGTCGGAGCCGTGCCGGCGCAGGCGCCGCTCCAGCCGGAGAAGATCGAGCCGGACGCCGGCTGGGCGGTGAGCGTGACGGACGTGCCGGCCGCGAAGTCGGCCGAGCACGTGACGCCGCAGGAGATCCCGGCCGGAGTCGAGGTGACCGTCCCCACGCCGTCGCCGGTGAGGGAGACGTCGAGCAGGAACCCCGTCCCGATGTCGATCACCTTGCCGACGAAGTCGATGCCGGTCCCGGCGCACCACCCCGTGGGAGCGCAGTTGCTCGAATCGTCCCACGTGACGAGGAACTTGCCGCGCGCGAGCGGCACGACGTACGGATAGGACTGGTCCCCCGGCTTGCCCTCGATCCACAGGCCGTTCGGCGGCGCGAGCGGCGCGCCCGTCGGCCCGAGGCGCTGCACGAACACGTCCTGGTGGCCCGGCCGATCGTCGCTCCACGCGTACACCGCGCCGTCCGCGCCGTCCGACGCGACGGACGGCGAGAGCTGATTGCCCGCCGCCGTCGTGACCGGCACGCCGTCCGTGCCCCACAGCCGGTTCCCGTCTCGGTCGAACCGCTGCGTGTACACGTCCCAGCTGGCGTTACGGCTGTCGTGCCACACCACGAACGCGCCGCCACGGCCGTCCGGCGCCATCGTGAGCCGGGAGGGAGAATAGCCGGGCACGAAGGTGCTCGGAGTGGCGGTCAGGCCCGACGTGAGCGGAACGCCGCCGGGCGTCCAGAGGCTCTGGCCGAGGTGGTCCACCCGCACCGCGTAGAGGTCGCTCCGCGAGAGGAAGTTGGGGCCGGGCTTGAAGGGGAAGTTCCGGAAGTCGTGCCAGGCGATGATCGCGCCGCCCTGGCCATCCGGGAGGATGCTGGGCCCGAGGGCGATCTCCGGCACGCCCGGGGTCATCGACGTCTCCGGCGTGAGGAGCAGGCCGTTCTGAGCCCAGAGCGCCTGGCCGAGCGAGGTCAGGCGCTGGGCGTAGACGGTCTGGTATCCCGTGCGCGCATCGACCCAGGTCAGGATCGCGCCGCCGTAGTTGTCCGTCGCGATCGCGACTTCGGACTGGGAGCTGGCCGCCTGCACCACCGGAACGCCGTCGGTCTGCCACGCGATCGTTCCGCTCGCGTCGATCTTCTGCGCGTAGATGTCCGCATTGCCGTTGCGATAGTCCGTCCAGGCGACGATCGCCGTCCCGCTGCCCTTGGAGAGCAGGGTCGGCCGCTCCTGTCCTCCGGAGGCTTGACACACCCAGACCCCGTAGGTCCCCCAGAGCTTCTGCCCGGTGGCGCTCACTCGCTGGGCCCGGATGTGCTTGTCGTAGACGTTGCCCGTGTTGGCGCCCTCGACCCAGGCGACGATCGCGCCTCCTGCTCCGTCGGAGACGATCGCGGGGCGGATCTCCGCTCCCGGCGAGGCGGAGGTCAACGCCATCCCGTCCGTGCTCCAGAGCGGATTCCCGGAGGCGTCCACCCGCTGCATGAACAGATCGGGGTTCCCGTACCGCGTGTCGGTCCAGACGTAGAACGCCCCTCCGGCGCCGTCAGGGACGCCAGGGGGCTGCGTGCTGAGGTGGTGGAAGGGATCCCACTGCTGGGTGGAGTACGCCTTCGAAAGGGCGGTGCTGCAGTTGCTGATCGTGATGCCGGAGGCCAGGCGCGCGATCACCGGCAGCGCCGTGGAGCCACCCGGGTCCTCGGGAGAGTGGATCGTCAGGACGCCGGTCGCGTCCTCGAGGCGACTCAACGAGACGGACGTGAACGAAGGCGTCGTCGCCGTGGAGGCCTGCACGGTGAGCCAGGCGGGAGCGTCCGCCGACCAGCTCAGCGTACCGCCGCCGAGGTTGTAGACGTCCACCGGCAGCGTCCACTGCTGGCCCGCGCACGCCGTCGCCGGGACGTCGAACTCCAGCGGCTCCGCGAGCACCTTCAGGAGGGGCGGGTCCGCCGGCGGATCGAACGCCCTGGCGACCGCGGCGGCGGCGTCGAGCCTGCCCCACCCGTAGTATGGGTCGTACCCCGCGGTGTCGAGCGCCGGGTCCCCGACCGCGTCGCGCGCCGTGTGACGGATGATCGACTCGACCTGCGCCACCGTCAGCTGCGGGTTGGCGGACAGCACCAGCGCGGCGACGGCGGAGACGTGAGGCGTCGCCATCGACGTGCCGGCCTGCCGGAGGTAGCTGCCGCCGACGACGAGGTTCGCATCGCCGGTGCCCGCGGCGCGCAGCGAGAGGATGTTGCGGGCCGCGGCGTAGGGGGAGGCGGCGTCGGGGCCGCCGCCGGGAGCGGCGACGTCGACGAGGTAGCCCCAGTTCGAGAAGGACGCCTTCGAGTCGTCGGCGCCGGACGCCGCGACCGTGATCACGTCCTGTAGCTTCGCGGGGAAGGCATCCTTGACGTCGGCGTCGTCGTTGCCGGCGGCGAACGTGATCACGCAGCCGAGGCTCCGCGCCAGCGCGACGGCGTCGGCGATGGCGGCGTCGGTGCAGCCGGTGCCGTAGCAGCCCCAGCTGTTGCTGATCACGTCCGCGCCGTTCATCGCGGCGTACGTGACGGCGGCCGCGAGGGTCGAGAACGGCCCGTAGCCGGAGTCGTCGAGCCCCTTCACCGGCATGATCCGGGCCTGGTACGCGACCCCGATCACCCCGGCGCCGTTGTTCCCGGCTGCGGCGATCGTCCCCGAGACGTGGGTTCCGTGGCCCATCCGGTCCATCGGGTCGGCGTCGCCGTAGGCGAAGTCCCATCCGCGGACGTCATCCACGTAGCCGTTCCCGTCGTCGTCCACGCCCGGAACGCCGCCGAGCTCGGCCGGGTTGGCCCACACGTTCGCGGCGATGTCGGGGTGGTTGTAGTCGAGCCCCGTGTCCACGACCGCGACCACGGAGCCGGCGCCCGTCGCGACGTCCCAGGCGGCCGGTGCGCCGATCTTGGCGAGGGCCCAGAGATCGCCGTAGGCCTGTCCCCACGAGCCGGAGGACTGGAGATACGGATCGTCCGGGAGGGCCTGCGTCTTCGCGAGGCGATCCGGGACGGCGTACTCGACGTTCGGGTTGGCCGCGTAATCGAGCGCCATCTTCGCGACGTCGGTGTCCGCGGGGACCTCGAACACGTAGGTGCGGACCAGGTCCGGGAGCTCGGCGCGTCCTGCGCGCGAAGCCCTCGCGGCGAACCGGGCCCTGGACGCGTTCACCGTCTCGAGGAGCTTCCTCCGCCGATCCGCGATCGCGCCCTTGCCAGGGGCGGAGATCGCGCGCGCGAAGAGGGACGAGAACACCGGCCTCACCGCGCTCACGCGGTACTCGGCGTCGAGCCGGTCCAGGTCGGCGCCGCCGGAGCGCGCGTTCGCCGCGAACCTCAGGCCGAACCGGTGGATGACGTCGGCGGGCTCGCCGAGCGTGTCCCGGAACTTGACGATGAGGCGTCCCGGAGCCGACGTCGGGGGCTCCTCGGCGCCACGGTCGCTCCGCCCGGCGGCAGCCGCCTCCTGAGCGCGCTCTGCGCCCTGCACCGTGATCGAGAAGCGGCCGGCGGTCGCGGTCGACGATTCGTCCTTGCCCGGGACGCCCGAGCCGCAGCTCAGGCAGACGACGACGCAACACACCGCGATCGTCGCGGCGAGCAGTTGGCGCATGGAGGACCTCTGTGTGGGGACGGCGGTGCCGATCAGGCTACGAGACTACTTGTGAAGCAATCCTGGAGGGGATGAGGCACGCTGCCGCATTGTGCGGAGAAAAAGCTTGTCGGCGATCAGGCGAAGCTCGCACAGCGCGGCGCGGCGTCGAGGCTCGTGACCGGGGACAAGCGCAGCCCGCAGCCAGATGAGGCTGCGGCGGAGCGAGCCGGGTCCCGTGGCTTCCGAGACCGGTTCAGCTTGACGCGCTGTGGCGCTCTGAGGGCGGCGGTCCCGCCTCGTCAGGTCTGCGGGTGCGGCGCGAGCGGCACCTCATCCGGCGGCCCCGCGGAGCGCTCTCGCCGCGCTTCGCGGAGCGCGCCCCCGGCTCGGCGCGCGAGGTTCGTGAACTGGCGGGTCTGCATGATGAAGTGGGCGGGCTCCCAGAAGACGAAGCCGAGCGCGGTGTCGCGGAGCCGCGGCCGGCCGGCGGAATGGACGGTCACGACGAGCCGCGTCCGCCCGCCGGGCAGCTCGTCGAGCTGGAACGCCCAGAGCGAATCGACGAAGTCCTTCGCGGAGCGTGGCCGCGGATCCGCCGAGTCGTGCTGGCGACCGCCGGAGGTGAGGACGCGCAGCGCGAGGAAGCGCCCGGGATCCACCGCCGCCACGTCGAACCAGTACCTGCCGTCCGGAGTGGCGGGCAGACGGTCTCCGACGGAGAGCGACTGCCACTCCGGATGGATCTGGCTCGCGCTCGGCCGGCCGAAGTGATCGAGACGGTCCCAGCTGTACCACCCCGCTCGGCCGAACCCCATCTGCACGAGCCATGGCCACACGGCGGAGGGCGCGGCGTCCAGGGTGACGGCCATGGTCGAGCCGCGCTTGCCGTCCGGAAGGAGGTCGTCGCCCGGGGATCGCCTCTGGACCTCCTCTCGCGTCGCGCCCCACCGGAGCATGCGCGGGCGAACGAGCAGCGCGTACGCACCCGCGCAGAGACCGACGCCCGCGCCCAGCTTGAGCAGCGTCTTCATGGCATGAGCGTGCGCACCCGGGCCGCGGTTCGGCACTGGGGGCACCGCGAGGGAACGGTCGACGTCTCCGTCCGCCTCCGGGTCGCGTTCCCGCCGCCCCCTGCCTCCCAAGGCGTAGGCAGGAGGCGCGTCTCGTGAAATGAAGGAACGCATGACGTCCGACCACCACACGCGACTCGAGGAGGAGATCTTCCGGGCCCTGAACCTCGACGGCGGGCGCGTGCTCGACGCGCTCGCGGTGGCGCTCTCCAGCCGGTGGTTCGGAGCCGTCGTCGGGGCGGCGATCGTCGTCGCGATCCTCGTCGCCAGCGGGACGAGGCGGCGCGCGCTGCTGGTCGCCTTCGCGACGGCCCTCGCGACGAGCGACTTCCTCGGGGCGCGGGTCCTCCGGCCGCTGTTCGCCAGGATGCGTCCGTGCTTCGCGCTGGGTGAAGCGGTGCGGTGGCTCGCGCCGGCGAGCGACGTCGGGTCGCTGCCGAGCCTCCACGCGGCGAACTTCTTCGCCATGGGCGTCGTCGCGTGGGCGGCGGACCGGCGCGCCGGGGTCGCGGCGCTGGCGATCGCCGCGGCGGTCGCGCTGAGCCGCGTGTACGTGGGGGTGCACTGGCCGACGGACGTGCTCGCCGGCGCAGCGTGGGGCACACTGTGCGCGTTCGCGGGGCTCGCCGTCGCGAGGGCCGCCGTCGGCCGGGCGTCGGCCGCTCGTGATGGGCGGCCCGAGGAGAGGGGCTGAGGCATGGAGAACGCGCTCGAGGTCGAGGGGCTCTCGGTGCGGCTCGGCGGGACCGAGGTGCTGCGCGAGCTCAGCTTCAGCGTCCGCAGCGGCAGCGCCCTCGCCGTGATCGGGCCGAACGGCGCTGGGAAGACGGTCCTCTTCCGGGCGCTCATCGGGGCGCTGCCGCACGGCGGCGTGGTCCGCTGGGCGCCCGGGACGCGCATCGGGTACGTGCCGCAGAAGCTCGACATCGAGCGCGACCTCCCCGTCACCGGGCGCGACTTCCTCCGCGCCAAGGCCCACGTGTCGGGTGCCCCCGGCGCCGACCTCGCGCGGGCCCTCGAGCTCGTGAACCTGCCGCCGAGCGCCGCGGACCTGGCCATCGGGGCGTTCTCCGGTGGCCAGTTCCAGCGCCTGCTCCTCGCGTCCGCGCTCCTGGGCGAGCCCACGGTCCTCCTCTTCGACGAGCCCACGGCGGGCGTGGACGAGCCCGGCGAGGAGCGGCTGTACGAGATGATCCACCGGGTCCAGGAGACCGAGCGGCTCACGCTGCTCCTCATCTCGCACGAGCTGAGCGTGGTCTACCGGTACGCCACGAACGTGCTGTGCCTCTCGCGCGAGGCGCCGTGCTTCGGGGCCCCGGAGGAGATCCTGACGCCCGAGCGGATCGAGCAGGTGTACGGCACGCCGCTCAAGTACCATCACCACTGATGCAGTGGACCGGGCTCACGCTCTCGATCGGGATGGCGGTGGCCGCCGGCCTCGTCGGCTGCTTCGCGCTGATGCGCCGGATGGCGCTCGCGTCGGACGCGATGTCCCACGTCGCGCTGCCCGGCATCGGGCTCGCCCTGGTGTTCCACTTCCATCCGGTGCTGGGCGGGCTCGCGGCCCTGTTCGCCGGCACGCTCCTGGTCTGGGGGCTGGAGCGACAGACCCGCAGCTCGACCGAGACGGTCATCGGCGTGGTCTTCTCGCTCGCGCTCGCGCTCGGGAGCATGCTCGCCACCGGAGACGAGCTGGTTGACGCGCTCCTCGGCGCGCCGGGGACCCTCGGCGGGTGGGAGCTGGCGCTCGGGCTCGCAGGCGCCGCCGCGGTGGTCGCGTTCGTCCTCACGCAGCGGAACCGGCTCGTCATCACGCTGGTCTCGGCCGACATCGCGCGGACCTCCGGGATCCGCGTCGCGCGCCTCGAGCTCCTCTTCCTCCTCGCGTTCGCGCTCACCGTGGCCCTCGGGCTTCGCTACCTCGGCGTCCTGCTCATGGGCTCGCTCGTCATCATCCCCGCCGCGACGGCGAAGCACCTCGCGCGCACCCTCGACCAGATGTTCGCGATCTCGGTCGGCGTCGCGGTCACCTCCACGCTCGCCGGCGAGCTCTTGGCCTCGCGCCTCCACCGGGCGACCGGCCCCGTGATCATCTCGATCGCGGCCGGGATGTTCCTCGTCGCCCTCGTCGTCCGCCGCGGTCGCTGAGGCGGCGCGCTCCGCTCGCGCGGGGAGGGCCGCGCGGGAGCGGCTGGCCGTGCGGGCGGGGTAGGGCGCGCGGGCGCTCGCCCGCCTCTCCGCAGTCGCGGGGAGCCGCCGGGCGGCGGCACGGCGCGGCTTGGGTCGGCCGCGCCGAACGGGTACAGTCCGCGCTCCATGCAACGCCGACGCGATCTCGCAGTCGTCTCCGCGATCTTCCTCGTCTCCGGTGCGGCCGGGCTCGTCTACCAGGTCGTCTGGTCGCGCATGCTGAACGACGTCTTCGGCGTCAGCATCCATGCGATCACGGCCGTCCTCGCCACGTACCTCGGCGGCCTCGCGCTCGGGGGATGGGCGCTCGGCCCGGTCGCGGATCGGAGTCGCGACCCGCTCCGCGTCTACGGGTGGCTCGAGCTCGGGATCGCCGCCACGGCGATCGCCGGCACCGTGGCGATCCGCCTGCTCCACCCCGTGCACACGTGGGCCGCCGCCCAGCTCCCGCCGGGCTCGCCGGCCCTGCTCCTGTTCCGGATCGTGCTCGCGTCCGTGGTGGTGCTCCCGCCCACGCTGCTCATGGGGGCGACCCTGCCCGCGATCACCCGCGCGCTCGTGCAGCGCATCGGGAACCTCGGGCGCGGGCTGAGCCTCCTGTACGGGCTCAACACCGCCGGCGCGGTGCTGGGCAGCGTCGCCGCGGGCTTCGTGCTCATCCGCGCGCTGGGCGTCCACGGGACGCTGTGGATCGCGGTGGCGGTGAACTGCGCCGTGGGCGTCGCGGCGCTCGGCGTCGCCGCCCTTCGTCGCAGGGCGCCGGGCGCCGAGCCCTCCCGCACGTCCGAGCCGCGGTCCGCGCCGGGGGTCTCCGACGCGGCGCCCGGCAGCACCGACCGGCGGCTGCTCGTCGTCATGATGCTCTCGGGCGTCGCCTCGCTGTGCCTCGAGGTGCTCTGGACGCGGATGCTCGCCGTCCTCGTCGGCACCTCGACGTACGCCTTCGTGACGATGCTCTCGACGTTCCTCGTCGGCATCTCGCTCGGCAGCCTCGTCGCGCGGGCGTTCGTCGATCGCCTGCGCCAGCCGCGCCGCACGCTCGGCTGGATCCAGGTCGCCATCGCGGCGTCTACGCTCGCCACGATCCCCCTGACCCGCTGGGTGCTCGAGTACGGGAAGCGCTGGTTCGAGGCCGCCGAGCCGGGCTGGACCACCGCCCTGTGGGGCAGGTTCGCCCTCAGCTTCCTCATCATGATCGTGCCGACGACGCTCATCGGCTCGACGCTGCCCATCGCGGCGGTGATCTGGGCGCGCTCGGTGGACACGCTGGGCCGGCGCCTCGGCCAGCTCTACGGCGCGAACACCCTGGGGAACGTCGCCGGAGCGGCGCTCGGCGGGTTCGTGGTGCTGCCGCTGCTCGGGATGCAGAAGGGCATCGCGCTCGTCGCCACGTTCAACCTCTTCGGCGCGGGCTGGGGGCTCTCCGAGGAGCTGAAGCGGAGCCCCTGGCGAGCGAGGCTGCTCCGGGCGGCGCCCGTCGCGGTGTGCCTGTGCAGCAGCGTCGTCCTCCTGTGGGCGTGGCGGCCCCAGCCGCTGCCCGCCAGCGGCGGCGAGGCCCTGGATCCGGTGCTCTTCTATCAGGAGGGGCCGGTCTCGACGGTGAAGGTGTTCCGGCGCGCGCGGGACGGGCGGCAGCTCGTCATGGCCGTGGACGGGGTCACGATCGGCCAGAGCAGCGCTGGCGTGGACATGAAGCAGCAGGTCCTCGCCCATTTGCCCTTCATGCTCTCGCGGAGGACCCCGGAGCACGTGCTGTCGATCGGGCTCGGGACGGGGATCCTGGTCGGCGAGGTCGCGCGCCATCCGGGCGTCGCGAGCGTCGAGTGCGTCGAGCTCTCCCCCTCGGTCATCGAGGCGGCGCGCGAGTTCGCGCCCTGGAACGGCGGCGCCCTGGAGCACCCCGCCATCCGCGTCGTGAACGACGACGGGGTCAACTACCTCGAGCGCAGCCGCGCCCGCTACGACGCCATCATCTCGGACGGCAAGTCGCGCTCGGGGCACGCGGGGAACGGGCTCTTCTACTCGAGCGACTACTACCGGAGCGCGCTCGACCACCTCGCCGCGGACGGGACGATGATCCAGTGGGTGCCGCTCGACGTCGAGCCGGAGGACCTGCAGATCATCGTCCGCACCTTCACGGGCGTGTTCCCCCACGCGTACATGTGGCTGGGCCATCACTCGAGCTTCCTCGTCGGCTCGAAGCAGGCGCTGACCCTCGACATGGCCCACGTCCAGCGCGTCCTCGACGCGCCGGAGACCGACGACCTCCGCCGCTACGGCTGGCGCCGCGCCACCGACGTGGCGAGCCTGCTCGTCGCGGACACGGCGGCGCTGCGCGCCTGGGTGTCCGGCGGGAGCACCACGAACTCTCGCGAGCGCCCGATCCTCGAGTTCTACCCGCCCGGAGCGCTCGCCGGCGCGGACGCCGAGCGGGTCACCGGGAACCTCGCCGAGATCTCGCAGCTTCGCCGGAGAGGCCTCCGGGACGTCGCGCTGGTCGGTGGGGACGCCGCGGCGCTCGAGGCGAGCTCGCGGGCGGTCGGCGATCTCCTCGACGGGCTCGTCGGCGACGCGCGCGGGACGACCGGCGCGCAGGGGTTGCTCTGGCGGGCGCTCACCGACGCGCCGGACTTCGGCGTGGTCCACCAGATCGTCGGAGAGGCGATCTTCGGGCACGCGCTGGGGCTCGACCTGCGGGGGGACTACGAGAACGCCATCGCCCTCTACCGGGCCGCGCTCCAGGCGTCCCCGCTGCTCGTCGAGGCGAGCGTCGATCTCGGCCGCGTCCTCGCGCTGCGCGGGCGCACGGCGGACGCGACCGCGGCGCTGCGCGAGGCGCTCGCCGAGGACCCCGCCCTCGCACCCGCCCACAGGATGCTCGCCGACATCCTGCAGGCGGAGGGGCTGACGGGCGAGGCGGCGGAGCACTACGAGGACGCGCTTCAGGTGTCGCCCCTGGACGCGACGCTGCGCGATCGCTTCGCGGTCTCGCTGGCGATGCTGGGCCGCACCGGGGACGCCGTGGAGCAGCTCCGCCGCGCCGTGGAGCTCGCCCCGGACCTCGCCGCGCCGAAGCAGCACCTCGCCCTCCTGCTGGCGACCGACGCGAGCCTGCGCGATCCGCCCGAGGCGGTGCGCCTCGCGCGCGCGGCGGTGGAGGAGGCGGGTGACCGCGATCCGGGCTCGCTCGAGACGCTCGCGGTCGCCTACGCGGCGACCGGCGACTTCGACGGCGCGATCGAGCAGGAGCAGAGGGCGGTCGCGATCCTGGAGGCCTCGGGCAATCCGGCGAACGCGAACGCCGCGCGCGCCGCGCTCGAGGGGTACCGCCGGCGGGTCCCGCTGGCCGGCATGACGCGCGGGGCCGCTCCCTAGCGCGCCGCCGTCGCCGCGCGGCGATGACGCCGAGCTGCGTCCCGCAGGCCCGGAAGGACCCACCATGCGCGAACCCGACGAAAAGCGAGATCCGCGAGCGGAGGAGGCCGAGCGGCGAAGGGCCTTCACCGTCCTGGGGCTCCTCCAGGTGGGCGGGCTGGGGCTCCTCGCGGTGATCGCGGTCGGGCTCGTCCCGCGGGTCCTCGCGTCGTCGTTCCCGTCACTCGGCGCGCCGTGGATCACCGCCGCGGCGGCGATCGTGGCAGCGTTCGGGGCGGTCGCGCTCTCCCTCCTCCGGCTGCGGC
The DNA here is from genome assembly GCF_022690805.1 of Anaeromyxobacter sp. SG66. Taxonomy (NCBI): domain Bacteria; kingdom Pseudomonadati; phylum Myxococcota; class Myxococcia; order Myxococcales; family Anaeromyxobacteraceae; genus Anaeromyxobacter; species Anaeromyxobacter sp. SG66. Next base: position 30,310 of record NZ_JALCZC010000013.1, on the reverse strand, counting down.
GCGTCTGGCGGGATTCGGACCGGGACTCCGGCGGCGACTCCCGGTGATCGGCGCCTCTTTCGGCCACGGCTGAGGGCTGGCGGGGCTCCGCCTGCGCGGCGGCTGGCTGCAGGCGCGAGCGAGCGAGGCCTCGAGCACGCGCGACGCGGACCGAGCGCTCTCCGGGAAGTCGGGTGGCCGAACCCCGTGCGAGGTCGCGCCCGACGGGGCGCGCGCGCCGCGGGCGAGCGTCCGCTGCAGGACCTTTTCGCGTCGCGAGCCTCGTCAGCGTTCGCTGACGCCCACCCCTGGCGAAGACCCTGACGACAGGGCCGTTTCGCACGCTGCGCTGAAGGCGCGAGCCGGCGAGCCCACGCTCCCACGTGCGCAGCGCCCGGGCCTCCCGGCGCGCCTTCCCGGCGAGGGTCGGATGAAACGGTCAACCCTTGCGTCGTCCGGGCGACGTTCCAGTTTGCAGAGCGGATGCGGTGCGGCGGGGGGCCGCCCGGATCCTCACGCATGCTCCATCTCCGCTTCGCTCACAGGAACGGATCGCTCGTCGTCACGCCGCTCGCGCCGCGGCTCGACGCCGAGTGCGCGCTGGAGCTGCGCGCGCGGGTCGCCGACCAGGTGCGAGGGCGGCGGCGCGTCGTGGTTTCGCTCGAGCACGTGGCGGCCATGGACGGCTCGGCGATCGCGGCGCTCATCTCGCTCCTCAAGGCGATGGACGCCGGCGCCGAGCTGCGCCTCGTCCACGCCTCGCCGTCCGTCCGCGCGCTGCTCGAGCGGACGCGGCTCGACGAGCTCTTCCCGCAGTTCGACGATCTGGCCGCCGCCGTCGGGGAGTGATCGCCTTGGACGCCTCGTACGTTCCGCGGATCGAGCCCGAGACCGCCGCGCCCGGCGTGCGGGCGCGCGGCGACGCGGTGCGGAACTTCGCCTTCCAGGTGCTGGCGGTCCTCGCCACGGTGCTGGGGGGCTGGTATCTCGCCTGGCGCTGGACCGCGTCGCTCAACCCGGACGCGCTCGGGTTCGCCGTCGTCATCGCGGCGGCGGAGACCCTCGCGTACCTCGGGGCGGTCCTCTTCTTCCTGTCGATCTGGCGCGCCGAGGATCCCCCCGCGCAGCCGGCGCCGCGCACGGTGAACGAGCTCCGCGACGAGCCGCTCCCTCACGACCGGCCCATCAAGGTCGACGTGATGCTCACGACCTACGACGAGCCGGTCGGGCTCGTGCGCCTGTCCGTGCGCGACGCGAAGCAGCTCACCTACCCGTTCCCGCTCACGGTGCGCGTGTACGTGCTCGACGACGGGCGCCGGCCCGAGATGCGCCGGATGGCCGGGGAGGAGGGGGTCGGCTACCTCAGCCGCGCGACGAACGAGGGGTACAAGGCGGGCAACCTCCGCAACGGGCTGGAGCACAGCGACGGCGACCTCGTCGTCATCTGCGACGCGGACACGCGGCCCCTCCCCGCCCTGCTCGAGGAGACGCTCGGGTACTTCCGGGATCCGAGCGTGGCCTGGGTGCAGACGCCGCAGTCCTTCTACGACCTCGACCCGGGCGTGCGCCTCCCGGACTGGCTCGCGCGCCGCGCGCGGCTCGGGCGCGCCGGCCGCGCCGTCGGTCGCGCGATCGAGGCGGCGTTCGGGCCGATCGCCGTCGGCGCGGACCGGCTCGGGTCGGATCCGCGCGCCTTCTACCACGTGGTCCAGCGCTGCCGGAACTGGTGCAACGCGGCCTTCTGCTGCGGCGCGGGCAGCGTGCACCGCCGCGAGGCGGTGATGGAGGGCGCCCTGACGGAGTTCGGCGCCGCGGTCGAGGCGGCCGTTCGCCCGATCACGGAGCGGGTGCCGGACCGCGCCCGCCGCGCGACGCTCGCCACCGCGCTCGCGTCGCAGGCGGCGCGCCGCATCGAGCTCACGCCGTACGAGTTCCACGTCTCCGAGGACATCTACACGAGCATCAGGCTCCACGCGGCGCCGCGACCCTGGCGCTCCGTTTACCACCCGCGGGTCCTCACCCGCATGCTCTCGCCGCAGGACCTGCTCGCCTGGAGCATCCAGCGCTTCAAGTACGCGAGCGGGACGCTCGACATCGCGCTCCACGACAACCCGCTGCGCCTGCGCCGCCTCACCGCCTGGCAGAAGGTGATGTACGGCGCGACGATGTACGCGTACCTCGCGCCGCTGTGGGTCCTCCCGCTCATGCTCGCGCCGCTCGCGTTCTTCTTCGCGGGGGTGACGCCCGTGCGGGCGTACGACGGCGAGTTCGCCGTCCGCATCGTGCCGTTCCTCCTCACGAGCCGGCTCGCCGTGATGGTCGGGACCTGGGGCGTGCCGACCTGGCGCGGCGAGCAGTACCACCTCGCCTCGTTCTGGCTGAACCTCCGCGCGCTCGTCCACGTCGTCGCCCGGCGCCCGCTGCGGTTCCCCGTCACGCCCAAGATCGCGTCGGCGCGGCGCCCGCTCGGGCTCGTCGTGCCGCACCTCGTGCTCCTCGGCGCGATTGCGGCCGGGCTCGTCTACCGGGGCGTGCTCCTCACGCGACCGCTGGCCGCGCCCGGCGAGGCGACCGCGTACGCCGCGAACCTGTTCTGGAGCCTGCACAACGCCGCCTGCCTCGCGCCGTTCGTCATGGCGGCGCTCGTGCCGAGGCGGCAGAAGGAGGTCGTCGCTTGAGCTTCTGGGGTGGACTCCTCACCGCGCGCTCACACCTCGCGTTCCTCGTCGGGCTCGCCGCCGCGATCTTCACGGTGCACTACGCCGGGAAGCTCGCGCGCGCCGAGTCCGGGCCGGCCCCGGGGCTCGCCGCGCTGGCCTCGGACGAGGCGCTCGCGCTCCGCCGGCCCGCGCCGCTCGACGCGGACGAGCGGCGGATGGCGCGCGCGGCCTGGAGCTACTTCGAGCGCAACACCGACGCGGCGACCGGCCTCGCCGGCTCGGTCGAGGGCTACCCGTCCACCACCATGTGGGACACCGGCTCGCAGCTCATGGCGATCCTCGCCGCGGAGGACCTCGGCGTCATCTCGACGGACGCGGCGGCGCTCCGTCTGCGCCGGGCGCTGAAGTCGCTCCGCGCGATCCCGCTGTTCGATCGCAAGCTGCCCAACAAGGCGTACGACACGCGCACGCTCGAGATGGTGGGGTACGACAACCGGCCGGCGCCGAACGGGATCGGCTGGTCTGCTCTCGACGTGGCCCGCGTCCTCGTCCCGCTGTGGATCGTGACCTGGCGCCACCCCGAGCTGACGCCGCTCGTGCGCCGCGCGGTCTCGCGCTGGCGGCTCGGGGCGCTCAGCGACGGGGGTGCCCTGGTCGGCGCGCAGCGGCGGACGGACGGCGCCGTCGAGAGGTACCAGGAAGGCCGCTTCGGCTACGAGCAGTACGCCGCCAAGGCGCTCCTGCCCTGGGGCGTTCCGGTCGCACGCGCGATCGACTACCGCGCCCACCTCGCGTTCTCGGAGGTCCTCGGGCAACGGATCCCGCACGACGATCGCCACCCGCGCCGGTACGGCGGCACGCACGCCGCCGTCATCTCCGAGCCCTGGATCCTCGACGCCCTCGAGCACGGGTTCGACGCGACGACGCTTCCCATCGCGCGGGCGCTCGTGCGCGTCCAGGAGCGGCGCTTCGCGACGACGGGGAAGCTCACCGCGATCTCCGAGGACGCGCTCGACCGCGCGCCGTGGTTCGCCTACTCGGCGGTGCTGAACGGGGACGAGCGCTGGACCGCCTTCGCGCCCGACGGCACCCCCGTCCCGCAGGACCTCGGGTTCTCCACCAAGGCGGCCGTGGGCTGGGGCGTGCTGTTCGACGGCGAGTACCCGGATCGCCTCGCCGCGGCGGCGCGGGCGCTCGTGGACGCGCGCGGGCTCTACGCCGGGCGCTACGACCAGGACGGCGCGGTGAACCGGGCGCTGTCGCTCAACACCAACGCGCTCGTGCTGGAGGCGCTCGCGTACCGCGCGCGCGGTCCGTGGCTCCGGCCCGAGGAGCCCGAGGCCCCGGAGGCCCGCCGGTGAGCGACCGCGTCCTCGCCGCCGTCCTCGCCGCCGCGCTCGCGATCGCGCCACGCGGCGCCGTCCGCGCGGAAGCGCCCGCGCCGCCCGCGGCGGCGGCCGAGCCGGGCGCGGGGACGCAGCGGCCCAACGCCGTCGCGCCGGAGGCCCTCGCCGCGGAGCCGGCGTCGGAGATCCCTCCGCCGTCCGAGCCGGCGGCGCCACCTCCCGCGGAGCCGGCACGCCCCGTCGATCCCGAGCTCGAGGCGGCGCAGATCGCCTGGCGGTACTTCGAGCGGAACTACCACCCGGCGACCGGGCTCGTGAACTCGGTCGAGGGCTACCCGAACACGACGATGTGGGATCTCGGCTCGACGGTGCTCGCGACGCTCGCCGCGCGCGACCTCGGCCTCGTCGACCGTTCCACCTTCGACGCGCGCATCGACACGCTCCTCTGGACCCTGGCCATGCAGCCGCTCTTCCAGGGTGAGCTGCCGAACAAGACGTACGACGCCGCGACGGGCCGGATGGCGGACTACGCGAACAAGCCGACCGCGACCGGCATCGGCTTCTCCGCGATCGACCTCGCCCGCCTGGCCTCGGCCCTGACGATTCTCGCCGAGCGCGCCCCGGAGCACCGCGCAGGGGTGGCGCGCGTCCTCGCGCGCTGGCGCTACTGCCGGCTCCTCGGCGACGGCGAGCTGCACGGCGCGATCGTCGACGGGGGCGGCAAGGTGCAGGTCGTCCAGGAAGGGCGGCTCGGGTACGAGCAGTACGCCGCGGAGAGCTTCGCCCGGCTCGGCTTCGCGGTGTCCCGCGCGCGCGACTACGACCGCTTCGCAGCGGACACCCCGATCCTGGGCGTCCCGGTCCGCCACGACACGCGCGACCGGCGGCGGTTCGGGGCCGTGAACGCCCTCGTGACCGATCCGTGGGTGCTCGGCGCGTTCGAGCTCGGGCGCGGGGGCGAGCGGGGCGAGCTCCTGCGGCGGATCTTCGAGGTGCAGCGGCGGCGCTGGGAGCAGACCGGCGTGCCGACGGCCGCGAGCGAGGACCACGTCGACGAGGCGCCGTGGTTCGTGTACGGCGCGATCTGGGCGGACGGCGGCCCCTGGCAGGCGCTCACGCCCGACGGCGGGGACGCCGGGCGGTTCCGCGCGCTCTCCACCAAGGCGGCGTTCGCGCTGGCGGCGCTCTTCCCGGAGGACCCGTACTCCCGCGTGCTCCGCCAGGCCGTCGCGCAGGCGCGCGACCCCGCCCGCGGCTGGTACGCGGGGATCTACGAGCGCGGCGGGATGAACAGGTCGCTCAACGCGAACACGAACGGCGTCGTCCTCGAGGCGATCCTGTTCGCGCGCGCCGGCCCGCTGCACGGTCCGTGGCCTGCCGGGCCGAGGGGGCCGCAGGCCCGCGCGGCCCGGCGCGGCGGGGTCATGGTCCCGGCCGCGTTCCCGGGCGTCGCGGGGGCCTGCTACCCGGGGACGCCCGAGGCCGCTCGCGCCGAGGCGCTGCCCATCTCGCCCGTGACGCAGGGCTCGACTGCGCCGCACCGGGCCCGGCTGTACGCGCACCCGCTCACGCTCTCCCTGTTCACCGACTATCGCGGCGTCGATCGCGCCGGCGCCGGGGCGGTCGCGACGCTCTGGCCCTGGCGCGCCTCGTTCCTGCGCTTCGGCGCCGAGGGCACGCCGTTCTCGCCCGGCGGCAACGCGCGGATGCTGTGGGGGATCGGCTGGGACGACTGGCGGGGCCGGACGTTCTTCCTGCACCTCGACAACTGGGGGCCGGTCCGGCCCGGGGACGGGCTCGCCATGCACGGGGCCGAGCTCAACCTCGGCTACCGCGGCCCGAACCTCTGCGGCGGCGCGTTCTGCCTCTCGCCGCTCCTGGGCGGAACGGTCCCCTTCGGCGGCGGTCCCTACGTGAGCGCGCGCGCGACGCTCACGGTGGCGGGGAAGTGGTTCGCCATGGGCGGCATCGGGTGGACGGTGCCGCGCGTGTTCGAGGGGCCCACGGGCACCCCGCGCTGGCGCGTCGTGTACGGGTTCGGCCGGTGGGACTGGAGGCCGGGCACCTTCTACGTCACCTACTACGACTGGGGACCGACGAGCTGGTCCCACAACGGCGTGCTCGCGGTGGGCGTGAACCTCGCGTTCTAGCGCGCGCTGGGAGGAGATCGTGAAGCGATCGAGGCTGGAGAGTGCGATCCCGGTGGCCCTGGCGATGCTCGGGGCGGCGTGCGGGCTCACGCCGCCGCCCGAGCCGCCGCGCCAGCAGCCGACGGCGCCTCCGACGGAGGTCCCGGCGAACACGAACCCCGACGCGCTGCCGCCGCCCGGCTACAAGCTCGTCTGGCAGGACGAGTTCGAGGGCAGCGCGCTCGGGTCGGCCTGGAGCGCGCTCTCCGCCCCGCGCCTCGACGCCATCGCCACGCCCGACGCCGCCCAGGTGCACGACGGCCTCCTCACGCTCACGACCTACACCGACGCGTCCGGCAAGCACCACACCGGCTTCCTCTCCACGCAGGGCACGGTCGAGATGACGTACGGGTACTTCGAGGCTCGCATCCGCTTCAACGACTCGCCGGGAGAGTGGTGCGCGTTCTGGATCGACTCGCCGACGAACGGCGATCCGATGGGCGACCCGGGCAAGGCGGGCGTGGAGATCGACGTCGTCGAGCACCGCGCGACGGACGACCACGGCTGGACGGCGCTGAAGGACATGTCGGCGATGAACCTCAACTGGGATCGCACCGCGTCCTCGCGGCAGAACGTCCAGAAGGTCGTGTCGCTCCCCGGCAACGCGCCGATCCAGGGGGAATGGCACGTCTTCGGGGTGATGTGGACGGAGACGGGCTACACGTTCTACGTCGACGGGCTGCCGGCCTGGACGACCGCCGCGGCGCTCTCGCACCGGAGCGAGTACCTGCAGCTCACCTGCGAGGTCGCGGACGCGAGCTGGGCCGGGTACGTGCCGGCGGGCGGCTACGGCTCGCGCGTGACCAGCACCACGAGGATGGACGTCGACTGGGTCCGCGTCTGGCAGAAGTCGTGAGCGCCCGGGCTCGGCGCAGGATGCCGCGACGAGTCACGCCTCGCGGGGCCCGCTCGAGTCCCTTTTCCCGGCCGGCGTGATATGCACGTGGCGGGCCGCGCCCTGCGCCCGCTGGCGCATGCGCGACGCGGCACAAGGAGGAATCACCAATGCGGAAGCTGGGCGCTGTGGCGCTCGCGACGCTCGTCGCCGGCGTGGCGTGCTCGAAGAAGGAAGAGGGGAAGCAGCAGCAGCAGGCGGCGGCCCCGGCCGCGCAGGCGGAGGCGGCCCCGATCGTCATCGGGAACGTCATGCCGCTCTCCGGCGACATCGCCACGTTCGGCGAGGGCGCCAACAACGGCGTGAAGCTCGCGGTCGAGGAGGCGAACGCCGCGGGCGGCGTGAAGGGCCGCAAGCTCTCGCTCCAGGTCTACGACACGCAGGGCAAGCCCGAGGAGGCCGCCATCGCCTCCACCCGCGCCATCAACGAGAAGAAGGCGACGCTGCTCATCGGCGAGCTCGGCTCGACGAGCACCCTCGCTCTCGCGCCCATCGCCGAGGCGAACAAGATCCCGGCCATCTCGCCGGCGTCCACGAACCCCAAGGTCACGAAGGACGGCGACAAGACGCGCGCGTACATGTTCCGCGTCTGCTTCATCGACCCGTTCCAGGGCACCGTGATGGCGAAGTACGCGCGCGAGACCCTGAAGGTGAAGCGCGCCGCGATCATGCGCGACGTGGGCAACGACTACTCGATGGGCCTCGCCGACTACTTCGCGAAGACCTTCAAGGAGCTCGGCGGCGAGATCGTGCTCGACGTGAGCTACAAGGCCGGCGACCAGGACTTCAAGGCGCAGCTCACCAAGGTGAAGTTCGCGAAGCCCGAGATCGTGTACGTGCCCGGCTACTACACCGACGTGGCGCTCATCGGTCGCCAGAGCCGCGAGCTCGGCGTGAAGGTCGCGCTCGCGGGCGGCGACGGCTGGGACTCGGCGAAGCTCTACGAGATCGCGCAGGGCGCGCTCGACGGCAGCTTCTTCACGAACCACTACTCGGTCGAGAACCCGTCGCCGGTGGTCCAGGAGTTCGCGAAGAAGTACGAGGCCGCGTACCACGCGAAGCCCGACGCGTTCGGCGCGCTCGGCTACGACGCGGCGCTCCTCGCCATCGACGCGATGAAGCGCGCCTCGGACCTCACGCCGACCGCGATCCGCGACGCCATCGAGAAGACCACGTCGCTGCAGGGCGTCACCGGCACCATCCGGCTCGACGCCGACCACAACCCGGTGAAGTCGGCGGTCATCATCGGCATCCAGAAGAACGCGCCGAAGTACGTGGCGACCGTCGAGCCGTAACGCGGCGGACGTCCAGCGTGGCAGCACCGAGAGGCCCCCGGTTCGCCGGGGGCCTTTCCTTTGGGTGCGCGTCGTGTGGACGGCCGGGGCCGCCCGACGGGCGAGCGCTCGTGCCGTGCGTCCCGGCCGAGGCGGACCGCGCGGCGCGTTGACAGCGCGGCGGCGCGCAAACATCTGAGTGAGCGGCCCGCGCGATCTGCGGAGGCGAGAGGAGGGGACCGTGGTGAGCTCCACGTCCGTGCTCACGAAGGCGCAGCTCGAGACCCTACGCCGCGCGCTCGAGGTCGAGCGCGAGAGGATCGCCCGCGTGCTGGCGGCGCCCGCGGGCGCCGCGCCGTCGGACGACGAGCGCACCGAGCTCGAGGAGGTGGCGCAGCGCTCGACGGAGGGAGAGCACCAGCAGAGGGTCGTCGAGCGCGAGCGCGCGCTCCTCGCCGAGGTCGAGCGAGCCCTCGCGAAGCTCGACGCGGGGACGTACGGCGTGAGCGAGCGGAGCGGCGCGCCCATCCCGTTCGAGCGGCTTCGCTCGGTGCCCTGGGCGCGCGCCGACGTCGACGAGGACTGAAGGTGGCGCGCGAGGAGCAGCGCGCTCACGCGGGCCACGGGCACGGCGCGCACGCGCCCGCGACCCACGGGCCAGTCGCGCCCGAGCGTGCCGCGGCGGAGCACGCGCACGGCGGGCACGACCGCCACGCCGGCCACAGCGTGGCGATGTTCCGCAGCCGCTTCTGGATCGCGCTCGCCCTCACGATCCCCACCGTCCTGTGGGGCCACATGCTCACCTCGGTGACCGGCTGGCACGCCCCCGCGTTCCCCGGGTCGACGTGGATCCCGCCGCTCCTCGGGGCGGTCGTGTTCGTCTACGGAGGCCTGCCGTTCCTCCAGGGCGCCGTCCGCGAGGTGAAGGACCGCCTCCCGGGCATGATGACGCTCATCGCGCTCGCGATCGGCGTCGCGTTCGTCTTCAGCGCCGCGGTGACGCTCGGCTACCCCGGGATGCCGTTGTGGGAGGAGCTCGCCACCCTCGTCACGGTGATGCTGCTCGGCCACTGGATCGAGATGCGGTCCATCACCCAGGCCCAGGGCGCGCTGAAGGAGCTCGCGAAGCTCCTCCCCTCGGCGGCGGTGCGCGTCGTGGACGGGCGCGAGGAGGTGGTCCCTCTCGCCGCGCTGCGTGACGGCGACCTCGTGCTCGTCCGGCCCGGCGCGCGCGTGCCCGCCGACGGGCGCGTCCAGTCCGGCGAGAGCGCCGTCGACGAGTCGATGATCACCGGCGAGTCCCGCCCGGTGAAGAAGCGGCCTGGCGACGGCGTCATCGCCGGTACGGTGAACGGCGCCGGATCCCTGCGCGCGCAGGTGACCGGCACGGGGGAGCGGACCGCGCTCGCCGGGATCATGCGGCTGGTGGAGCACGCGCAGACCTCGCGCTCGCGCGCGCAGGCGCTGGCGGACCGCGCCGCCTTCCTGCTCACGATCGCCGCCATCGCGGCGGCGCTCCTCACCACGCTGGCGTGGCGGCTCGCCGGCGCGCCCGGCGCGTTCGTGGTCGAGCGGGTGGTGACGGTCCTCGTCATCGCCTGCCCGCACGCCCTCGGGCTCGCCATCCCGCTCGTCATCGCCATCTCGACCACCCTCGGCGCGCGCTCGGGCCTGCTCGTGCGCGATCGGCGGGGCCTGGAGGAGGCGAGGCGCCTCACCACGATCGTCTTCGACAAGACGGGGACGCTCACCCTCGGCGAGCACCGCGTGGTCGGCGTGCGGTCCACCGCCGGGATGGGCGAGGACGAGGCGCTGCGCGTGGCCGCCGCCGTGGAGCGCGACTCGGAGCACCCGGTCGCGCAGGCCGTGGTGCGCACGGCGCGCGAGCGCGGCCTCGCCGTCCCCGAGGCGCAGGCGTTCGCGGCCATCCCGGGCCACGGCGTGCGCGCGCGGGTGGACGGGCGCGAGCGGCACGTCGGCGGGCCGAACCTGCTCCGGCGGCTCGGCGTCGCGCCCCCCGCCGAGCTCGACGCGTTCTCGCGCGAGGCCGCGGAGCGCGGCCAGTCCGTGGTGTTCCTGGTCGAGGAGGGGAGGGCGTTCGCGGCGTTCGCGGTCGCGGACGCGGTGCGGCCCGAGTCCCCGGCCGCGGTCCGCCGCCTCCACGAGATGGGGCTCGAGGTCGCGATGCTCACCGGCGACTCGCGCGCGGTGGCGACCGCGGTGGCCGGAGAGCTCGGGATCGACGCCGTCCACGCGGAGGTGCTCCCTGATCGCAAGTCCGAGGTCATCGAGGCGCTGCAGCGGAGCGGCAAGCGCGTCGCGATGGTCGGGGATGGGGTCAACGACGCGCCGGCCCTGGTGACCGCGGACGTCGGCATCGCCGTCGGGGCCGGGACGGACGTGGCGGTCGAGGCCGGCGACGTCGTGCTCGTCCGGAGCGACCCGCGCGACGTGCCGCGGATCGTCGCGCTCAGCCGGGCGACGTACCGCAAGATGATCCAGAACCTCTGGTGGGCCGCCGGCTACAACGTCGTCGCGATCCCGCTCGCCGCGGGCGTCCTCGCGCCGTGGGGCATCCTCCTCCCGCCGGCCATCGGCGCGGTGCTCATGTCCGTCAGCACCGTGGTCGTCGCCGTGAACGCCCAGCTCCTGCGGCGCGCTCGGCTGTGACCCCCGCCGCAGCCTCACGGCTTCGCTCGGATGGATCCCATGGCGGGCTCCACCCGAGCGAAGCCCGCGTCAGGCGATCACGCCTTGCAGCACGTGCACGCGGCGCGGTCGTGGGGGCGCCGCTCGCGTGCCGCGACCGCGGACGTCCTCTCCTCCGGGGCCGCGTAGCGCGTGTCGTCGTACGGGGAGCCGACCCCGGTCGCGCCGTCGGGCCGGGCGAGGGCGACGTCGAAGGAGGAGCGAGAGATGTCGCCGTAGGTGACGTCGTCGTGCGAGCCCGCGTGAGGCGGCAGGTCCGACGCGGCGGCGACCGACGCCGTCATGAGTGCTGCGAGGCCGAAAGGGATGAGGCGGGCGAGCATGTGCGGCTTCTCCTTGAGAACGGGTTCGAGCGATCGAGACTGCGACCCCCGTGCCAGCTCGAGCGCGCACCCGCCGCGCTCCGCCCGCCCGCCAATCGCGGGGATCGTGGCGACGGACGACGGCCGCGGCGGGGCCGGAGCGGTCACGCTGTCACCGGCTCGGTCACGGCGAAGGGCGCGTCACCTCCACTCTGCGGTGACGGCCGTGCGAGCGACGGGATGGGCCCGGGCTTCCTCCTCGTGGCCAGCCTCGCGGCTCGGTTGACAGCCCCGGCCCGCGGAGACATCTCACGCGCTGGGGCGCGGGCGTCGAACGCGCGCCGGAGAGGGAGGCCGCCCGTGGCCGAGGAGCGACGCATCCGCAAGGTCGTGAAGAGCCGGGCCACGGTCGAGGGGGCCGGCGTCCACCTCCGCCGCGCCATCGGCTTCGGTCCCCCGGAGCTCTACGACCCCTTCCTGCTGCTCGACGACTTCCGCTCGGACGAGCCGGAGCACTACCGGAAAGGCTTTCCCTGGCACCCGCACCGGGGCATGGAGACCATCACCTACGTCCTGCGCGGCGAGGTGGAGCACGGCGACAGCCTCGGCAACCGCGGCGTGATCTCCCCGGGGGACGTGCAGTGGATGACCGCCGGAAGCGGGATCATCCACCAGGAGATGCCGAAGGGGGATCCTTCGGGCGCGATGTACGGCTTCCAGCTGTGGGCGAACCTGCCGGCCGCGGACAAGATGATGGCCCCACGCTACCGGGGCATCTCGGCGGCGCAGATCCCCGAGGTGAAGGACGGGAGCGGCGCCACGATCAAGGTGATCGCCGGCGCCGTGAACCGGATCACCGGGCCGGTGACCGACGTGGTGACGCAGCCCGAGTACCTCGACGTCACCGTGCCGCCGGGCGTCACCTTCTCCCGCGAGACGCCGCGTGGACACACGGTCTTCGCGTACGTCTTCGGCGGCGAGGCCATGTTCGGCCCGCAGCGGGATCCCTACTCCTACGAGGCCGAGGGGGCGGGCTACTTCGACTTGAAGCGCGACGCCCTCATCGACGACGGGCACCTCGTGCTCTTCGGCGACGGAGATGCGGTGGCCGTCACGACCGAGGCGCAGCCGGTGCGGTTCCTGCTCGTCTCGGGGAAGCCGATCGGCGAGCCCGTCGCCTGGTACGGGCCGATCGTGATGAATACGCAGGAGGAGCTGCGAACCGCGTTCGAGGAGCTCGAGGCGGGCACGTTCATCAAGGCCGGCAGGCGCTGATGGCGCCCCTCGCTTGCATGGAGCCGTCGCGAGACGCGCGATGCCGTCGCCGAGCTGGGCGCCCCGAGGAGTGAGCACCGCAGGCGTGCCTGTAAGGCCTCATCATTCATCACAAGTGCAGGTACTCGCCGGACGAGCGGCGGGTGGTTCGACCACGGCTTCAGTGCGCATGTCGGATTCGGGCATCGACGGGGTCCGCGCACGCGCTCGTGCTCGGACCCCGTCGAACGCGGGAGGGCGGTGGAGCAGGCGAGCGTCTCGCCGTGTGTCGGGGGGGGCGACGGAGTGACTTCGCGCGGGGTGCGCGCGGACTTCTCGAAGACGCCTCCGCAGCTCGCCCCGGAGCACGGGCTGGAGCGTCGTGGAAGGTCGACCGTATTCACCCACGGTGACAGCTATCGCCAGCGACAGTGCCGGCCGGTGTCGCGGCTCTTCTCGCGGCGAGGTGAGGCGTCCCAGTTGCGGTGGGTGAAACATTCCCCATTGACGCCCTCTCGCCCCGATTGCGCTCAGGCACACGGGCGGCGCGGGAAGGCCGCTCTCGCGCACGCTTCTCGCGCGTGAAGCGCGCGCCGATCTCCTTGGGGCAACGACGAGGGTGCGCCGGAGAACGCCGCACAGACGCGAGCCTGGAGCGTCTCCGGAGCTTCGAAAATCGCGTGCTACGAAGGGTGTACTGGAGGTGCATCCCCATGTCTGCGCTCACTCCCGCTTCTCTCGAGTCGAACGTCCTCGCCCTGCGCCTGCGCGAGCTCGCCGGGGAGGAACGGAACGTCCAGGTCGACTTCCTCCTGCACCTCGACGAATTCGATCGGCGCCGCGCCTTCGTCGAGATCGGCCATGCGTCCCTCTGGGCGTACTGTTTGGAGGCGCTCCACCTCCGGGAGGGCGCCGCCGGCCGGCGCATCCAGGCGATGCGGGTGCTGCGCCGCTTCCCGATCCTCGAGGCTCCGCTGCGCGATGGGCGTCTTTGCCTGTCCACCGTGGCGCTCCTCGGCCAGGTGCTCACGGAGCAGAACGTGGGCGATCTCCTCGCTCGCGCCGCCTTCCGGACCCGGGCCGAGGTCGAGCACCTCGTCGTCTCCATCCAGGCGCGCACCGCTCCGCGCGCAGGCCTACGCAAGCTCACCGAACGCGCGCCCGCCGTGGTGGGCGCAGCGCTAGAGCTCCCGCAGGCCGAGCGGGCCGAGGCGGCGACCGCACCCGGCCCTGCGGAGCCTACCCTCGGCCCCGGTCCCACGGCCGGCGCGCTGCCGGCGCACCCGCCCACTCTCGCGCAGCCGAAGCGAAGGGCCGAGACGCTCGCCGTCTCGGAGAGCCAATGGTCGCTCCGCGTCACCCTCGACCGTGCCTGCAAGGAGGACCTCGAGACGCTCCGCTCGCTCCTGTCGCACAAGGTCCCGGACGGTGACCTCGCGGCGGTGCTCCGCGAGGCGATCCGCTGCGCCATCGAGAAGCACGGCAAGCGCAAGGGCGCGGTCGCGCCGGAGCGGGAGACGAAGGGCGCGAAGCAGGCCACGGATGAGCAGGCCGGGACGGCGGCCGCGGCGAAGCCTTCGGAGGGGAGGACCACGATCCCGGCGATAGTGCGCCGCGCCGTGTGGAAGCGCGACGGCGGGCGCTGCGCCTGGGTCGGCCCGGACGGCTCCCGCTGCAAGAGCCGCTGGAAGCTCGAGCTCGACCACGTTCAACCCGCCTCCCTCGGGGGACCATCGACGGTCGACAACCTGCGGCTCGCCTGCCGAGCCCACAATCTGCTTCACGCAGAGAGGAGCTTCGGGCGCGAGCACATGGATCGCTTCCGCCGCGACGCGGGCGACGGGCCGACGCCGCCCGCGCACGCTGACGTGGCACCTCTGCGTCCGGTCATGCAGCTGGGGAGGTGGGCGCCGTGATTTGCGGCCGCCACGGAGCTGGCGGGACTTCCAGGCAGAACGGAGGGCCGGTCTCGCATGGTCGCCAGGCTGGAGCGACGGCTCGCCGCTCGCTTACTTCCGGCTTCCGAACCCCTGCGCCCCCGCCGGTGACGCTCACCGCTCTGCCGCCCGCAGTGCTCCGCCCGGAGAGTTCCCGGCGTGCGCGTGCCGACCCGTCGATGCCCAGCCGGAGCGCGTGGTGCGCCGCTCGGCCGACCGAAGCCGCTCCCCCGGTCAGCAGCCGAAGATGTGACGAATCCTCAGGCCTGTAAGGCACGTCGAGGAGCGCAACGACGAGGCCGCCCGGCGCAGGCAGGCAGCGTGCGTCGCAGCAGGCTCCATGCGGGCGGGTGGCGCCATGAGGCCATGGGGCGCCCGCCGCTCGCGCCCGGAGAGCGCCGCCGTCGCGCGTGACAGGGCTCGCCTCACCCCTTCACGGCGCGACGGAGGTGCCCGAGCACGTCCATCCGGGTCACGAGCCCCACGAACGCGTCGCCGTCCATCACGATGGGGACGAGCCCCGCGGCGAACATCGGGAGCAGCTCGCGGAGCGGCGTCGAGGGCGACACCGTCTCGAGCCGCGTGGCCATGACGTCTCGCACCGGCTGCGCGAGGCGCCGCTCGTCCTCGAGGGCGGCGGACAGCAGGTCCGACTCGTCCACGATCCCGACGATGCGGCGGCCGTCGACGACCGGGAGCTGCGACACGTCGTTCGCCTTCATGCGGTTCAGCGCGACGAGGAGCGGGTCTCCGGGGCCGACCGTCACCACCGCGCGGTCCGCGAAGCGGCGCGTCACGAGATCCGTCAGGTCCCCCACGAGCGGCCGGGCGGACAGCCCCTGGTCGAGCATCCAGAGGTCGTCGAACATCTTCGACAGGTACTTGTTCCCCGAGTCGCAGACGAGCGTGCAGACCCGCCGCGGGCGGTCCTGCTCGCGGCAGTACCGGAGCGCGGCCGCGACGAGGGTGCCCGTGGAGGAGCCGCCGAGGAGGCCCTCCTTCCGCAGCAGGTCGCGGGCGGTCTCGAGGCTCTCCCGATCCGGGATCCGGTACGCCCGGCGCACGCGCGAGAGATCCGCGATGGGCGGCACGAAGTCCTCGCCGATGCCCTCGACGAGCCACGACCCCGCCTTGCCCACCGTGCCGGTCTCCACGAACCCCGCGAGGACGGAGCCCTCCGGGTCGGCGAGCACCATCTCGCAGGCGGGCATCGCCCGCGCGAAGTGGCGCGAGAGCCCGGTGAGGGTGCCGCCCGAGCCGACGCCGCAGACCATCGCGTCGAGCTTGCCGCCGAGCTGCTCCGCGATCTCGGGGCCCGTGGTGGTCTCGTGCGCGAGCGGGTTGGCCGGGTTCCCGAACTGGTTCACGTAGAACGCGCCCTCCTCCCGCGCGATCCGCTCGGCCAGGTCCTGGTAGTACTCCGGGTGACCCTTCTCGACGTCGGAGCGGGTCATCACGATCTCGGCGCCGAGCGCCTTGAGGTGCAGGATCTTCTCCCGGCTCATCTTGTCGGGGATGACGAGGGTGAGGCGGTACCCGCGCTGCGAGGCGACGAGCGCGAGCCCGAGGCCCGTGTTGCCCGCCGTCGCCTCCACGAGGTGCCGCTGCCCGGCGTGAAGCTTCCCGTCTCGCTCGGCGGCGGCGATCATCGAGACGCCGATGCGGTCCTTGATCGATCCGCCCGGGTTGGCGCTCTCGAGCTTGAGGTAGAGCTCGCACGGCCCGGTGTCGAGCTGGCGCACCCGGACCATCGGCGTGCCGCCGACGAGGGCGAGCGCGCCGTCTGCGGGGGAGGGGGCGGTGGGCGCGGGCATCTCGGGCTCCTTCGGGGGCGGTGGGGTCTGCCGGTCCTCGCGTCCGGTATACCCCACGACCGCGCCCGTCTCACGGGCCGGCGCGTCGAGCGCCCTGGCGGAGGGAGCGCGTCACAGGCCGCTCGCCGTGAGGCTGTCGAGCTCGTCCTCGCGCGAGGGGAACACGCGCACCCGGCGCGGGGAGAGGTGCACCGCGTCTCCGGGAGCGAGCGCGAGCGCCTCGCTCCGGCGGACGTCGAGCTCCGCCTCCACCATCCCGCCGAACCCTGGCGCCGACAGCTCGATCCGGACGGCGGCGCCGAGCGGCAGCACGCGGTCCACGTTCGCCGCGAACGAGCCGGGGACGGGGGCGCGGTGGACGTCGAGCTCGTGCGGACGGACGAAGACGTGTGCGCGCGCGCGGTGCGCCGCGGACGCGGGCGCCACGAGCTCGAGGTCGAGGCCGCTCACGAACGCGCGGTCGCCCTCGACCCAGCCCTTGAAGGCGTTCACCGCGCCGAGGAAGCGCATCACGAAGGCGCTCGCGGGCTCCTCGAACACCTGCGCCGGCGTCCCGACCTGCTCCACGCGCCCCGCGTTCATGAGCACCACGCGGTCGGCCACCTCGAACGCCTCCTCCTGGTCGTGCGTGACGAAGACGCTCGTGACGTGGAGCTCGTCGTGGAGGCGCCGCAGCCAGCGGCGCAGCTCCTGGCGCACGCGGGCGTCGAGCGCGCCGAAGGGCTCGTCGAGGAGCAGGATCCGCGGCTCGGTCGCGAGGGCACGCGCGAGCGCGACGCGCTGGCGCTGCCCGCCCGAGAGCTGCTGCGGATAACGTCCCTTGAGGCCCTCGAGCTGGACGAGGCGGAGCAGCTCGGCGACGCGCGCGGCCACCTGCGCCCTCGGGCGCCTCCGCACGCGCAGCGCGAACGCGACGTTCTCCTCCACGGTCATGTGCCGGAAGAGCGCGTAGTGCTGGAACACCACGCCCACGTTCCGCTCCCGCGCGCTCCGCGCGGAGACGTCCTCGCCGTCGTGCCGCACCTCGCCCGCGTCGGCGGACTCGAGCCCCGCGATGATCCGGAGCAGGGTCGTCTTCCCGCAGCCGGACGGGCCGAGCAGCGCGACGAGCTCGCCGTCGGGGATCTCGAGGGAGACGCCGCGCAGGACGGGGGTGGCGTCGAAGGCCTTCTCGACTTCGCGGACGACGATGCTCATGGGGCGCTCCGGACGGCGGACGGACGGGGGCGGTGGTGCCACTCGAGCGCCTTCTTCGCGACGAGCGTCACGAGGGCGAGCAGGAAGAGCAGGGACGCCACCGCGAACGCCGCCTGGAACGCGTACTCGCCGTACAGGATCTCGACCTGGAGCGGGACCGTGTTCGTGAGGCCGCGGATGTGCCCCGAGACGACGGAGACGGCGCCGAACTCGCCCATCGCCCGCGCGTTGCAGAGGATGACGCCGTAGAGCAGGCTCCACCTCACGTTCGGCAGGGTGACGCGGGTGAGGATCTGCCAGCCGCTCGCGCCCAGCACGAGCGCGGCCTCCTCCTCCTCCACGCCCTGGGCCTCCATGAACGGGATGAGCTCGCGCGCCACGAACGGAAACGTGACGAACACGGTCGCGAGGACGATGCCCGGGACGGCGAACACGACCTTGACGCCGTGCGCGAGGAGCCACGGGCCGAGCCAGCCGTGCGCGCCGAACAGGAGCACGGTGGCCATGCCCGAGACGACCGGCGAGACGCCGAACGGCAGATCGACGAGCGAGACGAGGACGCTCTTCCCCGCGTAGCGGAAGCGGGTCACGGACCAGGCGGCGGCGAGCCCGAAGAGCGCGTTGAGGGGCACCGCGATCGCCGCGACGAGCAGCGTGAGCCTCACCGCCGCGAGCGCCTCGGGGTCGGCGAGCGCCTTCCACCAGAGCGCGACGCCGCCGCGGAGCGCCTCGGCGATCACCGTCGCGGCAGGCACGAGCACGAACGCGCCGACGAAGATGAGCGCGATGGCGACGAGGGCCCAGCGGACGAGCGCCGGGTCCTCCGTGGCGCGCCGGGGTCGCCGGCGCGGCGGCGCGGGGACCGCGGCGGGCCGGGAGGGCGCCGGGCGCGGCGGGGCCTCGCGATCGGGCGCCGGGACCGCGAGGGCGGGGGACGTCACGCCGCCCCCGCGCGCGTCCGCGTCCAGGCCTGGAGCCGGTTGATCGTGAGGAGCAGGACGAACGACGCGAGGAGCAGCACCGTCGCGAGCGCGGCCGCGCCGGCGTAGTCGAACTGCTCGAGGCGCGTCATGACGAGGAGCGGCGCGATCTCGGTCCGCATCGGCATGTTCCCGGAGATGAAGACGATCGAGCCGTACTCGCCGAGCCCCCGGGCGAACGCGAGCGCGAACCCGGTGGTGGCGGCGGGGACGAGCGCGGGCAAGAGGACGTGACGGAACGTCTCCCAGCGCGACGCGCCGAGCACCGCCGCGGCCTCCTCCACCTCGGGATCGAGGTCCTCGAGGACCGGCTGCAAGGTCCGGATCACGAACGGCAGGCCGATGAAGGTGAGCGCGAGGGTCACGCCGAGGGGCGAGAAGGCGACCCGGACGCCGGCCGCCTCGAGGTGCCGCCCGATGAAGCCGGTGGGACCGTACACGGCGGTGAGCGCGATGCCGCTCACCGCGGTCGGGAGCGCGAACGGCAGGTCCACCAGCGCGTCCACGAAGGCGCGACCGGGGAAGCGGTAGCGCGCGAGCACCCACGCCACGAGCCCCCCGAAGACCACGTTCGCGGCGGCCGCGAGGAGCGACGCGCCGAAGCTGAGCCGGTAGGAGGCGAGCGCGCGCGGCGACGCGACGACCTTCCAGGCCTCCTGCCACCCGAGGCTGCTCGAGCGGAGCGCGACGGCCGACAGCGGCACGAGCACCACGAGGCACAGGTACAGCACGGTGAACCCCGTCGAGAGCCCGAACCCGGGCAGCACACCGCGGCGGGCGGCGGCGCTCACGAGGCGCGCTCCGCGGCGGCGGGCGGGGCCGCCGCGCGGACGAGCCCGCGCGCGCGGAGGTGCTCGAGGATGCGGCCAGCGGACTCCTCGATCGACTCGACGTCCGTCCGGACGACGACGTCGGGCCGCTCGGGGGCCTCGTAGGGATCGGACACGCCCGTGAAGCGCGCGAGCTCGCCGGCGAGGGCCTTCCGGTAGAGCCCCTTCACGTCGCGCGCCGCGAGCGCCGCCACCGGCGCGGACACGAACACCTCCACGAACGGGACGCCGTCGCGCTCGGCGAGCGACCGCACCTCGTCCCGGGTCGCGGCGTAGGGCGAGATGGCCGCAGTGACGGCGGCGGTCCCGTTCCGCGCGAGCAGGCGCGCGACGAACCCGATGCGACGGACGTTCGTGTCGCGGTCCTCCTTCGTGAACCCGAGCCCGGCCGAGAGGTAGGCGCGGACCTCGTCGCCGTCGAGGATCTCGACCGGCCGCTCCGAGGCGAGCGAGCACCGGAGCGCGCGCGACAGCGTGCTCTTGCCCGCGCCGGAGAGACCGGTGAGCCACAGGATGAAGCCTCGGCGCTCGGGTGCGAGGGGAAGGGTCGAGGTCGAGGTCGAGGTCGAGGTCGAGGTCGAGGTCGAGGTCGAGGTCGAGGTCGCGGTCGAGGTCGCGGTCGTTCGTGCCGCCGGCCTCGCGTGCAGCCCGCACTCCTTCTTCGACCGGCCGCGCCAGCGGCCGGCGCGCGGGTCCTCGCCCGCGCCGACGGGCGTCGTGCAGGGCGCGCAGCCGATGCTCGCGTAGCCCTGGTCGTGCAGCGGGCTCGTCGGCACCTCGTGCGCGCGCACGTGCCGCCACACGTCGGCGCTCGACCACGCGGCGAGCGGGTTCACCTTCACGAGCCCGAACTTCTCGTCCCACTCGAGGATCGCCGCGGTCGCGCGGTCGGCGGTCTGGTCGCGGCGGATCGCGGTCACCCAGGCGTCGAAGCGGGCGAGCTCGGCGCGGAGCGGCAGCACCTTGCGGAGCTCGCAGCAGCGATCCGGATCGGCCTCCCACGGCGGGGGCGCGCCGTCGGGCACGAGCTCGTCCGCCGCGGCGCTCGCCACCCGCCGGATGGCGATCCCGTACCGCGCCTCGAGCCGGTTCCAGAGCGCGTAGGTCTCGGGGAAGAGGGCGCCCGTGTCGAGGGTGAACACGTCGATGGGGAGCCCCGCGCGCGCGGCGACGTCGAGGAGCACGCACCCCTCTGGACCGAAGCCGGTCGCGAAGCCGACGCGACCGCGCGGGAAGGCGGCGGTGACCTCCGCGAGGATCTCCGCCGGGTGCTTCCCCTCCAGGTCTCGCGCCCAGCGGGCGAGCTCCTCGCGCGTGCGGCCGCTCACAGGATCATCCCCGCCGCCACGGTGTCGTTCGTCGCCTCGTCGATCAGGATGAACGCGCCCGTGGCGCGGCTGTCCGCGTAGCGATCGGCGGCGACGGGCTGCGCGAGCCGCAGCGACACGCGCGCGATGTCGTTCATGCCGAGCGCGGCGGCGGGCGCCTCGGCGAGCTCCGCGAGGTCCACGCGGTAGGCGAGCTCGGCGAGCGTGGCGCGCACCTCGCGCGTCCCGTGGCGGAGGAGCACCCTCCGGCCCGCCTGGGCGGGCCGCTCCGAGAGCCAGCAGAGCGTCGCGTCGAGCTTGCGGGTCGGCTCCGGCGCCTCGCCCGCGCGGACGAGGAGATCGCCGCGCGAGACGTCGACGGCGTCCTCCAGGAGGATCGTGACCGACTGGCCCGCGAAGGCGCGCGCGAGCGGCGCGTCGTGAAGGAGGAGCTGCTTCACGCGCGTCGTCTGGCCGGAGGGGAGGACCTGCACGGCGTCGCCGGGGCGGACCTCGCCGGACTCGACGCGGCCCGTGTACCCGCGGAAGTCGTGGTGCTCGAGCGTCTGCGGCCGGCACACCCACTGGACGGGGAACCGGAACCGCCCCTGCGACGCGTCGCGCGCGGGCGGCGCCTCCTCGAGCAGCTCGAGCAGCGTCGGGCCCTGATACCAGGGGAGGTTCGCGCCGCGCTCCACGACCATGTCGCCCGCGAGCGCCGACATCGGGACGAAGTGCACGCCGTCCCTGATCCCGAGCTTCGCCGCGAAGGCGAGGTAGTCGGCGCGGATGCGCTCGAAGACGTCGGGCGAGTAGCCGACGAGGTCCATCTTGTTCACGGCGACCACGAGGTGCGGGATCCCCACGAGGTGCGCGAGGTACGAGTGGCGGCGCGTCTGCGTGAGCACGCCCTTGCGCGCGTCGACGAGGATGACGGCGAGGTCCGCCGTGGAGGCGGCGGTGACCATGTTCCGCGTGTACTGCTCGTGCCCGGGGGCGTCGGCGATGATGTACTTGCGCGTCCCGGTGGAGAAGTAGCGGTGCGCGACGTCGATCGTGATGCCCTGCTCGCGCTCGGCCTGGAGGCCGTCGGTGAGGAGCGAGAGGTCCACCGCCTCGAGGCCGCGCCTGCGCGAGGTGCGCTCGATGGCGTGCAGCGCGTCGGCGAGGATGGAGCGCGTGTCGAGGAGGAGCCGCCCGATGAGCGTGCTCTTGCCGTCGTCGACGCTGCCGCAGGTGAGGAAGCGGAGGAGGCCGTCCGCGGCGGGGGCGGAGAGCCGTTCGGCGGCGAGCATCAGAAGTACCCCTCCTTCTTGCGCTGCTCCATCGAGGCGTCGGAGGTCTGGTCGTCGAGGCGGGTCGCGCCTCGCTCGGTGATCGTGGTGGTGGCGGTCTCCGCGACGATCTTCGCGAGCGTGTCGGCGGTGGACTCGACCGGCGCGGTGCAGGTGATGTCTCCGACCGTGCGGAACCGGACCGAGACCTCCTCGACCGCCTCGCCGGGCCGCGCCGGGGTGAGCGGCGTCACGGGCACGAGCGCGCCGCCGCGCCGGACGACCGGGCGCCGGTGGGCGAAGTAGATGGACGGGATCTCGAGCCGCTCGCGCGCGATGTACTGCCACACGTCGAGCTCGGTCCAGTTGGAGATCGGGAAGACGCGCACGTTCTCGCCCTTGTGGACGCGCGCGTTGTAGAGGCTCCAGAGCTCGGGGCGCTGGTTCTTGGGATCCCAGCCGCCGAACTCGTCGCGGAACGAGAACACGCGCTCCTTCGCGCGCGCCTTCTCCTCGTCGCGGCGCGCGCCGCCGATGCACGCGTCCAGCTCGAGCTCGGCGATCGCGTCGAGCAGCGTCACCGACTGGTGCTTGTTGCGCGACTCCTGCGGGTGCTTCAGCACGACGCGGCCCGCGCGGATGGAGTCCTCTACCGAGCGGACCACGAGCCGCTCGCGCAGCTCCGCCGCGCGGCGGTCGCGGAACGCGAGGACCTCCGGGTAG
This sequence comes from Anaeromyxobacter sp. SG66, assembly GCF_022690805.1. NCBI lineage: Bacteria > Pseudomonadati > Myxococcota > Myxococcia > Myxococcales > Anaeromyxobacteraceae > Anaeromyxobacter > Anaeromyxobacter sp. SG66. Next base: position 7,640 of record NZ_JALCZC010000013.1, on the reverse strand, counting down.
TTGTGTCCGGTGTCGATGTGCAGGAGCGGGAAGGGGAAGCGCCCCGGCCGGAAGGCCTTCTCGGCCAGCCGGAGGAGGCAGATCGAGTCCTTGCCGCCGGAGAAGAGCAGCGCGGGGCTCGCGCACTGACCGGCGACCTCCCGCAGGACGTGGATCGCCTCCGCCTCCAGCCAGTCCAGGTGCGAGAGCGTGCTCGCGGGGTACGTCGGGACGACCGCCATGCCTGCCCGTTTCCACACGGGGGCGCGCCGTCGGGATGGCGGCGCGCCGTCCGTGATAACGGAGGCATCCTAGATAACGGAGAGGTGTCAGGTCAAGCGGACGCCGGCTCGGGACCCGGTCACCGCGAGGACGCCGGCGTACAGCTGGGGAATCCCGCAGAGATCCGGGTCGGCCGCCGGCGTCACTGGATCACGCCGTTGGAGCGCGCCAGCTGGTCGACGAGCGGCTGCATGTCGGCCATCGTCACGCCCGACCTGTTGACGGACGTGTCGCCGACGAACGTGGTCATCGCCGTCGCCAGGCCGGACGTACCGACCGTGGGCTGCATCATGCCGCCGCCGCCCATCATCCCGCCCATCCCGGTCATGGAGATGGGCGTCGTCCCCATCATGCCGTTCATCACGCCATCCGAGGCGTCGTCCATCATGACCGTGACGATGCCAGAGGACGTGGTCATCCCGATCATCTGGGCGTACTGCGACATGGCCGCGATGGACATCCCGTAGTTCCTGCTGTTCGCGTCCGCCGAGGAGCCGGAGCCCGCGACCGAGGGATCCATGGGCGCGGTCGTCAGGAGGTCGCCGCACGAGAAGTAGGTGGCGACGGCCGAGTTCGCCGCCGCGATGTTCTCGGCGCTCGAGCCCCCCGTCATCGCCTGCGCCCGGAGCTCGGCCATGGAGGTGAGCGGGGTCACCTGGATGTCGCTCATGCCCGCAGCGGCCGCGGGGATCCCCGCCGTCAGCACGTCGCGCGGGAGCATCGTCATCCTGGAGCCCGTCGCCTCGTCCGCGTACGACGCGCCGCTCACCCGCAACATCATCGGCCCCGTGTACGAGCCGAGCGGCAGGCTGAAGCTCCCCGTCGAGTCCAGCGCGGCGCTGGCGATCATCGCGCCGACCTGGCCGTTCTGGACAGCGAACGCGCCGATCGTCCCGCCCGACATCGTGCCCATGAAGGCCCTGCCGGTCAGCATGCCGCTCGTCGTCCCGGTGCCGGTCCCCGAGAGCTGGCCGTCGGAGAGGCGCAGCCTGTCCATGAGCGCCTGCATGTCCGCCAGCGCCACGCCCGACCTGTTCATCCCGGAGCTCACGAAGCGTGACATGGCGTCCGCGAGATCGGCCGTGCCGGCCGAGGGCGCGAGGCTGCCGCCCATCATGCCGCCCATCCCGCTCATCGAGACCGCCGTCGATCCCGACATGCCGTTCATGACGCCGTCGGAGGCGTCGCGCATCATCGCCGTGACGACGCCCGAGGACGAGGTGGTCATGCCGATCATGGCCGCGTACTGCGACATGGCCGCGATCGTCATCCCGTAGTTCTTCATCTCCTGCGTCGCGGCTGCGCCGGAGCCCTGTACGAGCGGATTCATGGGCATCGTGTGCAGGAGGTCGCCGACCGAGAAGTAGCCGCCGAGCTCGGAGTTCGCGGTCCCGACGTTGGCCGCCGTCATCCCGCCCGGCATGCTCTGCGCACGAGCCTGGGCCATCGAGGTGAGCGGCGTCACCTGGACGTCCGCCGCCGCTCCCGCGTCGACGGCGGGCATCACGGCGGTCATGACGCTCCCCGCCTGCATCGTCATCGTCGCGCCGGTCGCCTCGTCCGTGTACGTCCCGCCGATCGCCTCGATCATGACGGGACCCGTGTGCGACCCGAGGGTCATCGTGAACCGTCCCTGCGCATCCGTCGCCGCCGTGCCGAGCTGCGCCGCCTTGGTGCCGTTCGCGACGGCGAACGCGGTCACCGCGGCGCCACCCACCGGCCCCTTCACGACGGTTCCACTGAGCGTGGCGCCCGAGGTGCCCGGCCCGCCGGTGTCGCCGCCGCCGCCGCACGCGGCGAGCAGGAGTCCCGCCCCGATCGCGAGCAGGGCGAGCGGTCGGGAGGCGCGGCGCACCGCGCCGAGAGCGGCGGGGAGGAATTCGGGGGGCGGACTTTTGAGGTCATTTCGCATGAGATCTCCTGACAGGGAGAACACGGCGTGTGGCGAAACGGTTCAGCTCGCTCGAGCCGCCGCAGCGCGCGCCTCCAGACGATCGCACCCCGCGGGCACCAGTGTCGCCGGCCTGGAGCTTCCGCGGCGGCGCGCTCCAAATCGCTTGGAACGCCAAAGGATCGCACGATGAGAGGCGCGCCGTGCAATGAGAGAAGGGGATCACGCATCGCCGCGTCCTCGCCCTCGCCGCCGGCGGCGCGGCGAGCGCCCGAGCGCTCGAAGAGGGTGCACTCGCCGAGCCGGCGGGGCCGCGCCACTACGTGGACGCGCGCCGCGCGCCTCCGCCGGACATGAGCCCCGAGGACTGTGGCGCGGAGCGTCTGGGCGCCGAGGACCTCGAGGCCCGCGGCGGGCGTTAGCAGGCGAGGGGGCGCTGGAGGACCGCGGATGCGAAGCGCGTGCTGGCTCGTGGGTGGGATCGGGCTCGTGATCATCGCCCTGGCGGCGCTCGGCAGCGCGCACGTGCTGCGCGGAGGGATCGCAGCGCGCGCACGGCCCTCGGCGCTCGAGGCGCGCGTCGCCCGCGCGTTGCGGGGCTGGGCGATCCCGGGGGAGGCGCGCGAGGCGACGAACCCGATCGCGCCGAGCCCGCGCGTGCTCGAGTCGGGGCTCGCGCACTTCGCAGACCACTGCGCCACCTGTCACGCGAACGACGGCAGCGGCCAGACCGAGCTCGGAAGGAGCCTCTATCCGCGCGCGCCCGACCTGCGCGCCGCGGAGACGCAGAGGCTCACGGACGGGGAGCTCTTCTACATCATCGAGAACGGCGTGCGGCTCACGGGGATGCCGGCGTGGGGCGGTCCGGGGACCGCGGAGGAGAGCTGGCACCTCGTCCACTTCATCCGCCACCTCCCGACGCTCACCGCCGAGGAAAGGGCGTCCATGGAGGCGCTCAACCCGAGGTCACCCGAAGAGTGGCGCGCCCTCCAGGAGGAGGACGCGTTCCTGCGCGGCGAGGAGCCGGCGGCGCGTCCGCCCGGGGACGGGGCCCACCCGCACGGGAAGGAGCACAGATGAAGCGCACGAGAACGCTCACGCTGCTGGCGACGCTGCTCACCGCACCGGCAGCGGCCGCGCACGAGCAGGGCGGCCGCGCGATGGGGGTCGTCGAGAGCGTCACCGCCCAGCAGCTCGTCGTGAAGACGGCCGACGGACACTCCGTCGCGTTCACGGTCACGCCGGAGACGCGATTCTTCCGGGGCGAGAAGCCGGCCAGGCGCGAGGACGTCCAGGTGGGGCAGCGCGCGGTGATCCGCGGGACGCACGTCGGCGAGCGCCTTCGCGCCGACACCGTGAAGCTCGGGGCCGCGAAGGCTCCGAGGTAGCCTCGGGGAGGTGGAGCATGCTCTCGCGTGCCAGGGATCCCGCCAGCGGGATGTCGGTGAATCCCGCGACGAGTCGCGAGCCGTCGGACCGACCGCATCCGCGGTGTGTCCGAGAAGATCGAATCCGCACGCTCGTACGCCGTCGCGCGCCGCACGAACCCGCTCGTCCCTTCCCTCACGCGTTCAACGGGCGCTGGCCTCGCGGGCACGGCCGCCCGCCCGCGGCGACAGCGCGACCCAGCCGGCCACGAGCAACGCCACCGCGACCGCGGTGGCCCCGACGCGAGAGGGGCCGCGCAGGAGCTGTCCGACGAGGACGAGCGCGAGCCCCGCGTACACCGGATCCACCCGCGGCGGAGCCGGAGCCTGCGACGCGGGCACGCCCAGCGCGGTGCGCCTGCGCGCGCGCGAGGGGCCCCCGGCGAGCAGGATCCCGGCGACGAGGAAGGCCGCCCCGGCGATGCGCTGGCTCATGGCGGGCACGCTCGCCGGCCCGAAAAGGCCGAGGGCCCCGAGCGCCTGCGCCGCCAGCGCGCCGGCGTACGCCGCGACGGCCAGCCACTCGCGCAACCGCCCCGGCGCGGCCAGACGGAAGCCGATGACGAGGAGCAGGGCCGAGATCGCGATCGCGAGGCTCCCGGCAGGCGATGTCAGCGCACTCAAGTCCGTGTCCCCCTGGCCGGCAACCCCGCCGCCCCCGGCCCGCCCCGCGACGGACCGGGTCCCGCGCCCCGGGAACGCGTGCCCGGCGCCGCGTTCTTCAGGCGGCGACCGCCGTGATCGTGTCCTCGTCGCTCACTTCCTTCTTCTTCCACAGGTAGTACACCGCGGGGTAGACGAGCAGCTCCATCAGGAACGAGGTCACGAGGCCGCCGATCATGGGCGCGGCGATGCGCTTCATGAGATCCGCGCCGGTGCCGACCGACCACATGATCGGCAAGAGGCCGATCATCGCGGCGAACACCGTCATGGCCTTGGGCCGCACGCGCTTCACGGCGCCGTGGACGATGGCCTCGACGAGGTCGCGCCTCGTGCGGAGCAGGCCCTTCGCCTTGTACTCGTCGTGGGAGAGGTCGAGGAAGAGGAGCATGAACACTCCCGTCTCGGCGTCGAGCCCCATGAGCGCGATGAGCCCGACCCACACCGCGATCGAGACGTTGTAGCCAAGCGCCCACAGGAGCCACACCGCGCCGACCGCCGAGAACGGCACCGCAGCCATGACGAGCGTGGCCTTGAACGACGACTTCGTGTTCATGTACAGCAGCCCGAAGATGAGCACGAGCGTCAGCGGAATGATGAGCTTCAGGCGCTCCTTCACGCGCAGCATGTTCTCGTACTGGCCGCTCCAGACCATGCTGTAGCCGGTCGGGAGCTTCAGCCCCGCCGCCACCGCCTTCTTCGCCTCCGTCACGTACGAGCCCACGTCGATCTTCGAGGTGTCGAAGTCCACGTACACGTAGCCGGCGAGGAGCCCGTTCTCGTCTCGGATCATCGACGGGCCCTGCGCGAGCACGACGTCGGCGATCTCCTCCATCGGGATCTGGCCCTGGCCGCCGGGCAGCGGCAGGAGCACCCGTCGCAGCGCCGACAGGTCCTCGCGGTAGTCGCGGGCGTAGCGCACGTTGATGCCGTAGCGCTCGCGCCCCTCCACCGTGGTGGACTGGTTGTCCCCGCCCACGGCCGTCATCACCATCATGTTCGCGTCGTCGACGGTGAGCCCGTAGCGGGCGAGCTGCTCGCGCTTAAGGACGAAGTCGAGGAAGTAGCCGCCCGCGACGCGCTCGGCGTAGGCGCTGCGGGTGCCGGGGACCTTCTGGATGATGGCCTCGGTCTCCTTCGCCACGCGCTCGATGGTCGCGAGATCCGCGCCGCTGATCTTGATCCCCACGGGCGTGCGGATGCCGGTCGAGAGCATGTCGAGGCGCCCCTTGATCGGCATCGTCCAGGCGTTCGAGATGCCGGGGAGCTGGAGCCTCGCGTTCATCTCGTTCTCGAGCTCCTCCTGCGTGATGCGATCGCGCCAGAACGGCCGGAGCAGGGACTTCGCCCACTCGGGCGCCCAGGAGGAGTACCAGCGCGGCGCCTCCCGCCACTCGGACTCGGGCTTCAGGATGATGGTGGTCTCCATCATCGTGAAGGGCGCCGGGTCGGTGGAGGTGTTGGCGCGGCCGGCCTTGCCGAACACGCGCTCCACCTCGGGGAACGTCTTCAGGATCTTGTCCTGGACCTGCAGCGCCTTCTGGGCCTCCGCGACGGACATGCCGGGCTCGACCGCGGAGGGCATGTAGAGGATCGTCCCCTCCCGCAGCGGCGGCATGAACTCGGAGCCGAGCGACAGGTACACCGGGATCGTGGTGAGGACGAGGGCGATGCTCGCCGCGATGGTCGCCTTCGGGTGGCGGAGCACGAACCGGCAGGGCGGCTCGTAGAGCCGGTGGAGGAGCTTCGAGATCGGGTGCGCCTCCTCCGAGTAGTACTTCCCGACCAGCGCCTGGTTCGCGATCCAGGCGAGCCAGCGCGGCCGGAACCTGAACTCGTCGATGCGCGCGAACAGCATCCGCATCGCGGGGTCGAGCGTGATGGCGAGGAACGCCGCGATCGCCATCGCCAGGTTCTTCGAGTAGGCGAGCGGGCGGAAGAGCCGGCCCTCCTGGTCCACCAGCGTGAACACGGGCATGAACGCGACCGCGATCACGAGGAGCGAGAAGAAGACGCCTGGCCCCACCTCGAGGAGCGCCTCGAGCCGGACGTGGTGGAAGTCGCCCTTCTTCCCGTCCTTCACCCAGTGGTGGATCTTGTTGTAGGCGTTCTCCACCTCGACGATGGCGCCGTCCACGAGCACGCCGATGGAGATGGCGATGCCCGCGAGCGACATCAGGTTCGCGTTGAGGCCCATCGCGTACATGGGGATGAACGCGAGCGCGACGGACACCGGGATGGTGACGATGGGGATGATGGCGGACGGGACGTGCCAGAGGAAGATGAGGATGATGATCGAGACGATGACGATCTCCTCGACGAGCTTCCCCTTCACCGTCTCGATGGCGTGGTCGATGAGCTCCGACCGGTCGTAGGTCGTCACCACCTCGACGCCCTTCGGCAGCGAGGGCTTCACCTCCTCGAGCTTCTTCTCGATGCGCTTGATGACGTTGAGCGCGTTCTCGCCCTGGCGCATCACCACGATGCCGCCGACGACGTCGCCCTCGCCGTCGAGGTCGGCCACGCCGCGGCGCATCTCGGGCCCGAGCGCGACCGTGGCGACGTCTTTCACGAGCACGGGCGTGCCGCCCTCCGAGCGCAAGACGAGGCTCTCGAGGTCCGAGATGTTCTTCACGTAGCCGCGGCCGCGGACCATGTACTCGCGGCCGCTGAACTCGACGAGGCGCCCCCCCACGTCGTTGTTGCCCTTGCGGACCGCGTTGATCACCGCCTCGAGCGGCAGCTTGTACGAGGCGAGGGCGTTCGGGTTCACGGTGATCTGGTACTGGCGGACCTGGCCGCCCACCGTCGCGACCTCGGAGACGCCGGGGACGCTCTGGACGGAGTAGCGCAGGAACCAGTCCTGGAACGAGCGCAGCTCGTCCGACGAGTGCTGCCCGCTGCGGTCGACGAGCGCGTACTGGTACACCCAGCCGACGCTCGACGCGTCGGGGCCGAGCTCCACCTTCACGTCCTGCGGGAGCTGGGAGGTGATCTTCGACAGGTACTCGAGGACGCGCGTTCGCGCCCAGTACATGTCGGTCCCGTCCTCGAAGATGACGTAGACGTAGCTGAACCCGAAGTCCGAGAAGCCGCGGATCGCCTTCACCTTCGGCGCGCCGAGGAGCGCGGTGGTGATGGGATAGGTGACCTGGTCCTCGATGATGTCCGGGCTCCGGTCCCAGCGCGAGTAGACGATCACCTGGGTGTCGGAGAGATCCGGCAGCGCGTCGAGCGGGATGTTCCGCATCGCCCAGACCGAGCCCATGAGGGCGACGATCGTGGCGGCGATGACGAGGTACCGGTTCTCCGCCGAGAAGCGGATGATTCGCTTGATCATGGGGCGCTACCGTCCGTGTCCCGCGTGCGGGTTCGCGGCGGGCGCCGCGGGTTCGGCGGCG
>NZ_JALCZC010000129.1:0-10949 GCF_022690805.1 Anaeromyxobacter sp. SG66 | reverse complement strand
TGGTCCGGCCGCGCCCCGCGAGCGCCGCCTCCTCGCGCGCGTCGGCGCGCCGCGACTCGCCGGCGTCGCCGAGGACGCGCCCGAGCAGCGACGCGCCGACGAGCCCGGCGGGGATCCGGCCGAGCCCGCCGCGGAGCAGGGCGCGCCCGACGAGGAACGCGCCCGCGGCCCCCGCCGCGAGGCGGTAGGCGGGCGAGGAGATGGGCAGGATCGCGCCGCGGGCACGCCGGCGCGGGCCGAGGCCCTGGAGCGCCCGCACGTCCGCGGTCTCGTGGGACTTCATCCGGTCGTGCACCCGGCGGACCCCGCGCACCATGCGCACGCCGGCGAGGAGCGCCGCATGCTCGACGCTGAACACCGGCCCCTCGAGCACCACCTCGCCGTCGTTCGCGGTCACGCGGATCGCGTGCGCGTGGTCGGTGAGGTGTCCGAGCCGCGCGCGGACCCGCTCCGCCAGGACGTCGTCGTCGGGGAGCTCGTGCGCGAGGCGCGCCCGCGCTTCGTGCGCCGCGCCGGCCGCGCGATGGCCGAGGTCGCGCGCCCCGCTCTCGACGAAGTCCTCCGCGTCGTGGAGCGCGCGCCCCGCGCTGCGGGCGAGCACGCCACGCCTGCGGGGATCGGCCATCCACGCGAGGCCTGCGCCCGCCGCCACCACCCCGAGTCCGCCCATCATCCACGCGCCGCGTCCCCGCCTCCCGCCCATCGGTCCCTCCCGCGCGATCCGAACAGAGCCTAACCACGGGGCGTCGCGCGGCGCACCGGCGGCGCGGAGGTTCCGGCAGGAGGCGTCCCGCTGCGAAGGACGCTCGACCGCCGGCCCCGGCGCCGGGGTGTCCGGGAGCGGGCCCTTGCGTCGGAGCCGCCCGCCCGCTCGCCGGCCCGCGAAGGGAGCGCGAGCGCCACGCTCGACCTGCTCACTGCCCGATGTCGCCCGGGTCCTCCCCGTAGAGGAGCGGGTAGTCGGAGCGTTCGCCCAGGAGCTCGGGCGCCTCCTCGGGGGTCGGGTCGCGCACCGGCGGAGAGATCTCCGGAGCGGCACCGCGCCGGCCTGGCACCTGCTGCTCCGGCTCCGCCCTCGGTGGAGCGTTCACGTCGGCGCCCACCTCGCGGCCGGGCGTCCGCCCCTCCTGCTCCGGCCGCCCGGGAATCGTCACGTCCGCGGGGGCGTGCGCCCCGCCGGCCGGTACGCTCGCCCCGCCGGTCTCCCGACGCTGCGCCGCCCTCGCCGCCGCATCCGCCGCGCTGTCGGTCCATTCGTTGTTGGCCATGGGAGGACGATGCGCATCGGAGGCGCCCGCGGCGGGGCGTGCGCGTGGGGGCTCGAGCGTTATGGATCTCACTCGCGTCGAGGAGGCCTCACATGCTGCGCGCCACGCAGGCGGTCACGGAGATCCGGCACTGGGCCGAGGCGAGGCGCGGCCGGCCGTGCCGCGACGAGGCGAGCGGGCGGCTGTGGATCGCGCTGCCCGGAGAACCGTGCGACGCGCGCGACGTCGGCTGGGACGAGTTCGAGGTGACGTTCCGCGTGAACGGCCTCGTGTTCATGTACGACGACGCGCCCGGAGCGCGGCGCATGTTCATCGGCACGGCCGACGCGGCGCGCGCGTGGATGTGCGGAGGCGCCCGGGACGTCGCCGCGCGGGCCTGAACGATCCCGCGCCGGCCGGCTGCTGCCGCCGGCTCCGAGGGACCTCAGCTCCGCTCGAGCGCGCGCGCCGCGGCGCGGATGAGCGGCTGCGCCGAGACCGGCTCGCCCGTCGCGCCCTTCATCCAGAGGTCGGGCGCGAGGGTCCCCTGGATCGTGATGCGCTCGATCTCGTCGCCGAGCCGCTTGCCCGGCGGGAGCTTCTCGAGGTGCTCCTCGAGCTGCGCCGCGATGAGGTGGCCGATGGGGTAGTCGGGCAGGTAGAGCAGGTTCGAGACGAGGTGCGAGTAGATCGCCAGGATGAGCACGTCCCGCACGCCGAACACCGGCGCGTACCAGCGATTCCACACGTCTCGCGCGAGGCGCAGCGTCGCCTCGCGCAGCTCGGCCGGCGTCGCCTTCGGGTGGTCGTACATCCAGTGCCACATGCCGAGGTCGACGAGCGCCACCCCGGCGATCTCGTACGCGGCCCAGAGGTCGTTCAGCGCGAGGACCCGCTTCGCGTCGGCAGACGGCGGCGGGAGCCCCAGCACCTCGAGGTCGCGCGCCTGGAAGACGAACGCGATCGCCTCCGTGAAGGCGGTGTTGGGGACGCCGCGCAGGAGGGTGTGGTCGACGCCGTAGAGCGAGAACGTCTGCTCGACGTTGTGGCCGAGCTCGTGGATCGCGATGTTGAAGCCCTTGTAGTCCATGCCGTCCGCACCGACGCGCGTGCGCAGGTGGGCCTGGTCGCCGCGGCGGGCCGCCTCCATCGCGTGGCCGGAGCCGCGGGCGGGATCGACCGCGATGTGGGCCGAAAGGAAGCGGGACTTCTCCTCCGAGAAGCCGAGCTTCTGCAGCGTGACCGGCAGCTCCGTCGCGAACGCAAGCGCGGAGGGGTAGCGGCTCCGCGTCAGCCGGTCGAGGTCCGCCTCGGACCGCTCGATGCGCGGCTTGAACCCGGCGTACCAGACGTCGAACGGCTCGAGCTTGCGCCCGAGGCGCTGCTCCACGAGCCGCGCGATGCGCCCGATCTCGGGGGCGCCCAGCACCTCCTCCAGCATCGCGACGACCCGCGCCTCCGGGATCTCGCGCTCGAGCTCGAACTTCCGCGCGATGTAGGTGGGGGCGGAGGGCGAGTAGGGATCGGCCGCCTTCACCGCGCGGAAGTTCGCGAGGATCTTCGCGTAGCGGGTGTCCGGCTCGCGCGCCGCGGAGGCCTTCGCGGCCGCCGCGCGCGGGGCGGCGCCCGGCTCGACCGTCTCGGCGGGCGCGGGGCGCACCTCGTTCGTGAACGGGTTCCAGTCCACCGCGGGATCGTTCACGACCGCCGCGGGGATCGTCTGCGTGACGATCCGCTCCATCGCCTTCGCGATCACGCGCTGGCGCGCGAGGCCGTCCGGCTGCGCGTACTGCGCCTTGAGCTCGTCCCGCAGGTTCCAGTGGGACAGGAGCCGCTTCCCCTTGGGGAAGAGGCGCTGCCCGTCCTCGGCGAGCACGTGGTGCATGAAGAGGTTGTAGTCGGCGATGTAGAGGTCGGCGTCCGCCGAGGCGCGGGCGATGCCCTGGTTCACCGCCGCCGGCACGCGCCGCGCGAAGCGGTTCGCGAGCCGCGCCTCGGCCCAGGCGCGCCGCGACCAGCCCGCGCCGGCCGAGAGCCGCTCGTCGAGCGTGGTGAGCGGGAAGTTGAGGAGCGCCACGAACGCGACCTTGCCCTCGAAGAGGTCGTCGATCGCGTGGGCCGAGGCGTCGTAGGCGGCGAGGAGCGCGTCCACCGGCCGCATCGGCCCCTCGTCGAGCTGGGCGTAGCGCGACAGCTCGCGGGAGATCTCGAGGGCGTGCCCGTCGAGCGCCTCGAACGACGCCTCGAGGCGCGCAAACGTCGCGTCGAGCGCCTCGCCCGCGGGGAGGAAGTGCTCGGCGCAGAACGCCTCGAACGCCTTCGCGTCCCCGTCGGCGGGCCGCCAGAACGCGGCGGCCTGGGCGACGCCGCGCTCGGCCCGCGCGCGCTCGGCCTCGCCGTGCCTCGCCACGAGCGCCTTCACGGCGCGGGCCGCGGCGGGGCGGAGCGCCTGCGGCGGGGGAGGGATCGCGGGGCGGGAGGGCGGGAGGGCGAGGGCCATGAGCGTGAGCACGGTCGCGGCGGGGGAGACCATGCGCGGCAATGTAGCGCGGAACGTGCGCTGCGCCAGGGAAGGCGCAGCCCGCGGGGATGCGCGCGGTGGGGCCGGATTGACCTTCTCGCCAGGCGGCGCTAAGGGGTCCGCCTCCATGCGCGCGACGAGCCGTCCCCTCACCGTGGTCTCCGTGCTCCTCGGCACGTTCCTCGCCGCCATGGAGATGACGGTCGTCTCGACGGCGATGCCGACGGTGGTCGGCGAGCTCGGCGGGCTCGCCCTCTACGCCTGGGCCTTCGCCGCGTACATGCTCACCGCGACGGTCACGGTGCCCATCCACGGCAAGCTCGCGGACCTCCACGGCCGCAAGCCCGTACTCCTCGCGGGGATCGCGCTCTTCCTGCTCGGGTCGAGCGGGTGCGGCTTCGCCGGGAGCATGGGCGCGCTCATCGCGTGGCGCGCCATCCAGGGCCTCGGCGCGGGCGCGATCCAGCCGGTCTCGCTCACGATCATCGGCGACCTGTTCGAGCTCCGCGAGCGCGCGCGCATGCAGGGCATCTTCGGCGCGGTGTGGGGGATCGCGGGCCTCGTCGGGCCGGTGCTCGGCGGCGCCATCGTCCACACGCTCGGGTGGCGCTGGATCTTCTGGGTGAACCTGCCCTTCGGCCTCGCGAGCGCCGCGGTGCTGGCGGTCGCCTACCACGAGCGCCCCGAGCGCCACCCGCACCGGCTCGATCTCGGCGGCGCCGCGCTCCTCTCCGTGGCGGTCGTGGCGCTCCTCGCCGCGGCGCGCTCGAGCGCGGCGGGGCTCGCGGCGCTCCCCGTCGCGGCGGCCGCGCTCGCGGCGTTCCTCGTGGTGGAGCGGCGCGCGCCCGAGCCGCTCCTCCCGCTCGATCTCTTCGCGCAGCGGGTGATGGCGGTCTCGTCCGCGACCGGCGCGCTGCTCGGCGCGGCCATGCTCGCGATGGTCACCTACGTGCCGCTCTGGGTGCAGGCCATCCTGGGCGGCTCGCCCACCACCGCGGGCGCGGCCATCGCGCCGATGGCCGTCGGCTGGCCCCTCGCGAGCACGCTCGCGGGCCGGCTCCTGCCGCGCCTCGGGTACCGGCGGCTCCTGCTCGGCGGCCTGGCGACGAGCGCGGTCGCGGGTGCGGGGCTGGCGCTGCTCCTCAGGCCCGGGACGAGCGTGCTCGTGCCGCAGGTCCTCACCTTCGCGTACGGCGTCGGGCTCGGGCTCGCCAACACGCCGCTCATCCTCGCGGTGCAGACGAGCGTGGCCTGGAACCGGCGCGGCGTGGCCACCGCGAGCACCCTGTTCTTCCGGACGATCGGCGGCACGCTCTCGGTCGGCCTCCTCGGCGCCGTGCTCGCGGCGGCCCTCGGCCGCGCCGGCGCCGCGCCGGGCGTCGCCGAGAAGCTGCTCGGCGCCGAGCGCGCCTCGCTCGCGCCGGCGGAGATCGCCGCGGTGGGCGGCGCGCTGCAGGGGGCGATGGGCGTCGTGTTCTGGAGCGTCGCCGGCATCGCGGCGACGGCGCTCCTCGTCGCGACGCGCTTCCCGCGCCTCCCGGTGAGCAGCGCCGCGCCCGAGGCGGCGCGGGCGGAGGGCTGAGCCGGACGGCGGAGCTACGCCCGCTTCGCCGCCGCGAAGCCGCGCTCGAGGTCCGCGAGCAGGTCGTCCGCGCGCTCGATGCCGGCCGAGACGCGGATGAACCCGTCCGCGATGCCGAGCGCCTCGCGCGTCTCCTTCGGCACCGACGCGTGCGTCATGATGGCCGGGTGCTCGATGAGGCTCTCGACGCCGCCGAGCGACTCCGCGCACGCGAAGATGCGCACGTTCTGGAGGAAGGCGCGCGCCGCGTCGAGGCCGCCGCGGATGACGAACGTCAGCATGCCGCCGAACCCCGTCATCTGCCGGCGGGCGAGCGCGTGCTGCGAGTGCGAGGGGAGGCCGGGGTAGGTGACGCGCTCGACCTGGGGGTGGCTCTCGAGCCAGCGCGCGATCGCGAGCGCGTTCTCGGCGTGCCGGTCCATCCGGACGTGCAGGGTCTTGAGCCCGCGCAGCACGAGGAAGCTGTCCATGGGCGAGGGCACGCCGCCGACCGCGTTCTGCAGGAACTTGAGGCGCTCGTGGAGCTCCGGGTCGTTCGTGGCCGCGGCCCCGCCGATCACGTCGGAGTGGCCGTTCAGGTACTTCGTCGTCGAGTGCGCGACGAGGTCGATGCCGTGCGCGAGCGGCCGCTGGAAGTACGGGGTGGCGAAGGTGTTGTCGACCACCGTGCGCGCGCCGTGCGCGCGGGCGATGGCGGCCACCGCCGCGAGGTCCACGATCTTCAGCATCGGATTCGTGGGGCTCTCGATCCAGACGAGCTTCGTGCGCGGCGTGAGCGCGCGCTCGACGTTCCGCGCGTCGCTCATGTCGACGTACGTGAACGAGAGGCCGTGCCGGCGGTAGACCTTGTCGAAGATGCGGAAGGTGCCGCCGTACACGTCGTCGGAGGCGACGACGTGGTCGCCCGCGTCGAGGAGGTGGAGGATCGCGTCGGTGGCGGCGAGCCCGGAGGCGAACGCGAGCCCGTGGCGCGCGCCCTCGAGCGCGGCGAGGCAGTCCTGCAGCGCGTGCCGGGTCGGGTTCTGCGTGCGGGAGTACTCGAAGCCCTTGTGGACGCCCGGGCTCTCCTGCACGTACGTCGAGGTGAGGTAGACGGGCGTCATGATCGCGCCCGTCGTGGGGTCCGGGGACTGACCGGCGTGGATGGCGAGGGTCTCGAACGAGAGCTTCCGGTCGTCCATGTGCGTGTGCCTCCTGCGACGGCTCTCCGACGGTCGAGCGCGCCTACTTGAGCCGCTCGCCCAGGAACTCGATGAGGTCGATCTTCGTGACGATGCCCGTCACGCGGTCGCCCTCCTTCACCACCGCGACGTGGTCGTCGTTGAAGATGTCGCGCAGGCGCCCGACGGGCGTGTCGGCGCCGACGACGCCCTGCAGCGGCTGGACGAGCGGCTCGACCTGCTCGGTGAGCCGGTGCTTCCCCTCGATGAGGAAGTTGAGCAGGTCGTACTCGTGGATCATCCCGATGGCGCGGCCCGCGTCGTCGACCACGGGCATCTGGGAGATGTCGTGCTCCTTCATCGCCCGGACCACCACCTCGACCTTGTCGGTCTTGCGCGCGGTGATCACCTCGCCGCGCCGGCGCCCGAGCACGTCCTTCACGGTGGCGCTCGCGACCGGCTCCGCGCCGTCGAGGGCGAAGCCGTTGTCGCGCATCCACTCGTCCGAGTACATCTTCGAGATGTAGGCGCGGCCGCCGTCGGGGAGGGGCACGACGATGGTCTTCCCCTTGCCGAGCTCGCGGGCGAGCTGCACGGCCACGTGGACGGCGGCGCCCGAGGAGCCGCCGGCGAAGATGCCCTCCTCGCGGGCGAGGCGGCGACCCATCGTGAACGCCTGCTGGTCGTTCACCTGGCGCACGTCGTCGAGGACCGACAGGTCCATGGCCCCGCACATCATGTCCTCGCCGATCCCCTCCACCTTGTAGACGTGCGGCTGCGAGAGCTTCCCGGTCTTGAACATCGAGTGGTAGACGGAGCCGATCGGGTCCGCGCCGACGTTCAGGATCCTGGGGTTCTTCTCCTTGAAGTACTTCCCGCACCCGCTCATCGTCCCGCCGGTGCCGAGCCCCGCGACGAAGGCGTCGAGCTGCCCGCCCGTCTGCTCCCAGATCTCGGGCGCGGTGCTCCGGTAGTGCGCCTCGATGTTGTCCACGTTGTGGTACTGGTTCAGGTAGAAGCTGTTCGGCGTCTCCGCCGCGATGCGCTTCGCGACCGAGTAGTAGCTGTCCGGCGAGTCGGCGGGCACGTTCGTCGGCGTGATGACGACCTGGGCGCCGAACGCCTTCAGCGTGTCCTGCTTCTCCTTCGACATCTTGTCCGGCATCGTGAAGATGCAGCGGTAGCCCTTCACCGCCGCCGCGATGGCGACGCCGACGCCGGTGTTCCCGCTCGTGTTCTCGACGATGGTGCCGCCCTTGCGGAGGAGCCCCGCCTTCTCCGCCTTCTCGATGATGTGCACCGCCATCCGGTCCTTGATGGAGCCGCCCGGGTTCAGGTACTCGAGCTTCACGAGCACCGTCGCGTCCTCGGGACCGACGAGCTTGCGGAGCCGGACGAGCGGGGTGTGGCCGATCGCGGAGAGGACGTCTTCGTGGTAGGGCATGGGCGCTCCGTCCAGGCCGCCGCGGCAGATCGGCCGGTGACCGCGCGTTATAGGCAGGCGGTTCCAGCCCCGTCAACGCGACCCGCCGGCTCCGGACGACGGGCAGGAGAGACGACCCAGATGAACGATCCCCTGACGGAAGCGCGCCTCCGCGGCGCGATCGCGCGCGCGACCGGCCGCGCCACCGGCGACGTGCCGGTCCGGCGCCTCGCGGGCCATGCTTCGCTGCGGAGCTACTGGCGCGTCGGCGCGCCCCCCGCCTCCCACGTCGTGATGGTGCTCCCGCCCGACGCGAAGCCCGAGGAGGTGACGAAGGGCGGGGCGCCCGCCGAGAACCCGTTCGTCGACGTGCAGCGCTACCTCGCCTCCCTGGGCGTCCGGGTCCCGCGCATCCTCTCCTTCGACGAGGCGGAGGGGCTCATGGTCCTCGAGGACCTCGGCGACGACATGCTGGAGACGCGGCTGCTCGCCGGCGACCCGAAGGCGCCGCTCTACGAGCGCGCGGTCGACCAGCTCGCGCGGCTCCGCGCCGCCGCCGAGGCGCGCCCCGCGGGCTCGATCGCGTTCACGCGCAGCTTCGACTTCGACCTCTACCGCTGGGAGCTCGATCACTTCCGCGAGTGGCTGCTCGAGGCCTGGAAGGGCGCGACGCTCACGCCGGGCGAGCGCGAGGTGGTGGACCGCGACTTCGACCGGATCGCCCGCGCCCTCGACGCGGAGCCCAAGGGATTCACTCACCGAGACTACCAGTCGCGAAACCTCATGGTCCTGCCCGGCGGCGAGCAGGCGGTGATCGACTTCCAGGACGCGCTCCTCGGCCCGCGCCAGTACGATCTCGTCGCGCTCCTGCGCGACAGCTACGTCGAGCTCGAGGGCGCGTTCGTCGAGGCGATGCTCCGCCGCTACCTCGACCGCCTCGCCGCCGAGGGCGGGCCGCGCCTCGCGTACGAGCCCTTCCGCGAGGTGTTCGACCTCCTCACGGTGCAGCGCAAGCTCAAGGACGCGGGCCGCTTCGTCTTCATCGACCGCGTGAAGGGGAACCCCGGCTTCCTCGTCTCCATCCCCGCCTCGCTGCGCTACGTGCGCGACGCGCTCGCGCGGCGGCCCGACCTCGCCGAGCTCCGAGGGGTGCTCGCGCGGCACGTGCCCGAGCTCGCCTGACGCCGCCTTTTGCGCGAGCGGTCTCGCCGCTGCGCCCGTCGCTCGTAGGGCCCTGGGACGCTGCCTTGGCCCCGACCGGGGACCCAGGGTAGGTGTTCACCCGGACACCGCGGACCGGGGACGGCTGCGCCAACGTGGCGAAGTCACTGACGGATTCGGCGCGGCCGCTGCGGTCGAATGCCGCGTCGCGGCGGCACGTGCCCCGCAAAGGGGTCCCGCGCGGCACGCAGCCGCGGGAGGACCACGTGAAGAACCTCAGCATCGGGACGCGCCTCACCGTCGCATTCGGGATCCTGTGCGCGTTTCTCGTCGGCGTCGGGGGCCTCGGGCTCCGCGCCATGGCCGACATGCACCGGCTGAACGAGGAGATCGCGCGCGGAGTCTGGACGAAGGCGCAGCTCGCCCATGCCCTCGAGAAGGAGGCGCGCGCGATCTCCACGTTCGCCGACGAGATGCTGCTCGCCGACGACGCCGCCGGGGTCCGCACCGCGGTCGCCGGCCTCGACGAGGCGCGGCGCCGGGCCGAGGAGCTCCGCGGCCGGCTCGCGAAGCTCGCCGGCGAGGGCGACCTGCGCGCCCTCGGGGAGACGCAGCGCCTGCTCGGCGAGGTCGAGCTCCACCACGAGCGTGTCGAGCGGCTCCTCGAGTCGGGCGATCGTGCCGGGGCGGTCCGGGCCATGGAGACCGAGCTCGACCCGGGGCTCGAGCGGCTCGCGGAGACCTGCGGCGGGATCGTCGCGGGCGCGGAGGCCGGCATGGAGGCCGCCATGGTCCGCCAGGACGCGGCCTACGCCGACGCCCGCGCGCTGGCGCTCGCCCTCGTCGGGGCGGCGCTCGTGATCGCGGCGCTGTTCGCGGCCCTCGTGACCCGCTCGGTGACGGTGCCGCTCGCCGGCGCGGTCGAAGCGGCGCAGCGGATCGCGGGCGGCGACCTCACGCTGCGGCTCGCGGTGGACCGGCGGGACGAGGTCGGGCGGCTGCAGGCGGCCATGGCCGACATGACGGCGCGGCTCGCGCAGGTCATCGGCGAGGTCCGCGCCGGCGCCGAGGCGCTCTCGAGCGCGTCCGCCCAGGTCTCCGAGACCTCGCAGGCGCTCTCGCAGGGCACCGGCGAGCAGGCCGCGAGCGTGGAGGAGACGACGAGCTCGCTCGAGGAGATGAACGCGTCGATCTCGCGCAACGCCGAGAGCTCCCTGCACACCGAGACGACCGCGCGGGAGGGCGCGCAGAACGCGGAGGAGGGCGGCGCGGCGGTCCGCGAGACCGTGGTGGCCATGCGCGGCATCGCCGAGCGGGTCTCGATCGTCGAGGAGATCGCCTACCAGACCAACCTGCTCGCGCTGAACGCCGCGATCGAGGCGGCGCGCGCGGGCGATCACGGCAAGGGCTTCGCGGTGGTCGCGACCGAGGTGCGCAAGCTCGCGGAGCGGTCGCAGAAGGCGGCGAAGGAGATCGGCGCGATGGCGGGGTCGAGCGTCGGCGTCGCCGAGCGCTCCGGGGGGCTCATCTCCGCGCTCGTGCCGGCCATCCGGCGCACCGCCGAGCTCGTCCAGGAGGTCGCGGCCGCGTCGCAGGAGCAGTCGCAGGGCGTGGAGCAGGTCGCCCGCGCGATGGCGGTCGTCGATCAGGTCACGCAGCGGAACGCGTCCGCCGCGGAGGAGCTCAGCTCGACCGCGGAGGAGATGGCCTCCCAGGCCGAGGCGCTCCAGCAGCTCACCCGCTTCTTCCAGGTGCCCGGGCTCGCCTCGGCCCGGCCGGCAGCCGCCGCGCCGGGGGCGCCCGCGAGGCAGCAGGGCCTCGCGGCCGCGCCGGGCCCCGCCAGGGCGGCCGCGCC
>NZ_JALCZC010000128.1:0-11128 GCF_022690805.1 Anaeromyxobacter sp. SG66 | reverse complement strand
CGTGACGGCCGTCCGGGCCGCCGGCGCCTCGGGAGGCCCGCCCGGCACGCCGGCGCTGGAGGCGCCCGCGGCCGGCGCAGGCGCGCCGCCGCTCAGCGCGGCACCGAGCCGATGACCTCGAGCATGGGCGCGTGCAGCGACGGCGGCGCGGCGACGATGTCGCCCGTGTCGAGCATGCGCTCGCCGCCGGCCATGTCCGTGACGAGCGCGCCGGCCTCCCGCGCGAGGAGGATCCCGGCGGCGACGTCCCACGGCTTGAGCCGCTGCTCCCAGAACCCGTCGAACCGGCCCGCCGCCACGTAGGCGAGGTCGAGCGCGGCCGAGCCGAAGCGGCGCACCGCGCGCGCCCGGCGCAGGAACGCGCCGAAGAGCCGCAGCGGGTAGTCGTGGTGCTGGTGGATGTCGTAGGGGAACCCGGTCACGAGGAGCGAGCCGACGAGCTCGGCGCGGCCGGAGTGGCGCAGGCGGACGTCGCCGAGGAACGCCCCCTCGCCGCGCGCCGCGGTGAAGAGCTCGTCGCGCAGCGGATCGTAGGTCGCGCCCGCCGCGAGGCCGCGCGCGTCCGCGACCGCGACGTTCACCGCGAAGTGCGGCACCCCGTGCGCGTAGTTGGTGGTCCCGTCGAGCGGGTCCACGAAGAAGCGGAGCTCGCCTCCGTCGCCCCCCGAGACGCCCGACTCCTCCGCCAGGATGGCGGCGCCGGGGAGGCGGCTCCGGAGGAACCCGAGGACCGCGGCCTCGGCCGCCCGATCCGCGTCGGTGACGAGGTCGATCCCGCCCTTCAGCTCGATGGTGCGCTTCCCGCCCCACTTCTCGCGCAGCACCGCCCCGCCCCGTCGCGCCGCCTCGGCGCACGCGTCCCTCAGCTCCGCCAACTCCGCCACTTGCACCTCCGTCTTCCGAGCGCCGCGGACGAGTCCCGCGGTCGCTCGAGAGCATAGCCACCTCGGCCCCCGTCCGCAGCCGTCGTGGGCGCGCCACGCCGCGCCGCCCCTCCCACCTCCACTCATCCCAGGATCACGCGACGCGCGCGGCGTTCACGTTTCGTTCACAACTCTCGTGCGGTGAATTAACCTTCCGCGAACTTTCCCCCTGGGTGGATCTCATGATCGCACGCCGCCTCGCAGTCGTCCTCGCCGCCGCCCTGGCGGCCTCTCCCGCCGCGCGGGCGCAGACGTCGCCCTCGCGGCGCGCGCCGGCCACCGCCGCGAAGAAGCCCGCGGCGAAGGCCCTCGCGGCGCCGGCCGCGCCCGCGATCGCCGCGGAGCCCGCGCCCGCGCCCGCCCCTGTGGCCCAGGGGCCCGCTCCGGTCGCGGCGGAGACGGCGGGCGGGCTCTCCCAGGAGCCGCCGGCGGGCTGGTTCGCCGAGCCGGAGTGGCGGATCGCGACGCTCCTCGGCGCAGAGTTCGGGATCGGGGACGCGAGCTACAGCGCCCTGAAGCTCCGCGTCGACGCGGAGCGCACGGTGCGCGCGCTCTCGCCGCGCGCGGCGCTCGGCTGGGTGATCTCCGCGGGGGTGCTGCACGCGTCGGACTCCCAGGACGTCCCCGTGCCGATGATGGGCACCGTCGCGATGGAGTGGGGCGCGAACCTCTTCGAGGTGGTGCCCGCGGCGCGCGTGACCTACGCGCTCGGCCCGAAGCTCTGGATCCACGGAGACGCCGGCCTCGGCGTCGCCTACACCGCCGCGTCCGGCTCCGTCGACGTCCCGGGCATCGGCCACGTCGAGCCGGTCTCGGGCGGCGTCGCCGGCGTGGCGCGGCTCGCGGGCGGGCTCGCGTTCACGCCGACCCCGAACGTCCGCGTCGGCGCCCAGCTCGTCGGCTTCGACGTCCGGTTCGGCGACGGCGTCGGCTCCGCCTTCTCGTTCCTCGTGTCCGCGAGCCACCGCCTGTGAGCTCCGGAGGACCCGCCATGAAGATCCCCCTCCTCGCCCGCGCGCTCCTCGCGCTCGTCCTCGCCGGCGCGGCCGGCGCCGCCGCCGCCCAGTCCGGCGCGATCCCGCTCCCGCCGCCGCCGCCGGGCACCTCGCGCCTGCCGGCGTCGACTCCCGGCGGGCGCGACCCGCTGCGCGCCGCGGCGCTCTTCGGCTTCTCCCGCAGCCAGGACGGCGGCGACCTGTCCCCCATGCTGCGGCTCGAGGGCGTGCTCCCGCTCTCCCGCACGCCCGCGGGGCTCTCCGTCGGGCTCGTCGCCCCCCTGCGCGCGGTCTACGTCCGGCCGAAGGAGGCCGACGGCATCGAGACGAGCGGCGTGAGCTTCGAGGCCACGCCGGGCGTGCGGCTCGCGCTGCCGCTCCGCGGCGGAAAGGCCGCGGTCCGCGCGGACGCGGGCGTGGGCGTCGTCCACCACCGCGTGACGGTCCTCGTCGACCAGGTGTTCGTCGGCCGGATCCGCGAGACCCGGACGTCCACCACGGGGATCTTCCGCCTCGGCCTCGGCGGCAGCGTCGCCCTCTCGCCCAAGCTCGTCCTGGATCTCGAGCCCCTCTCCGTCGGCTACGACCTCGACGGCGGCGCCGACTGGTCGTTCGCGGCCGGCGTCTCGTTCCGGCTGTAGGAGCAAATCCACCATGCGCCTCCCCACGAGCACGAAGCTCGCCGTCGCCCTCGCCGCCCTCCTCGCCGCGGCGTGCCAGCAGGACACGATCACCTCCCCCGACGCCTCCTGCCGGCCGACCGGCACCGCCTGCGGCGAGAACGCCGACTGCTGCTCCTACGGCTGCGTGCAGGGCACCTGCATGCGCAACCCGCTCGAGGGCGGGATGTGCCGGAACAGCGACGACTGCGGCTACCCGCGCGTGTGCGTCGCGAGCCACTGCACGAGCGAGGTGCAGTGCCGCGTCGACGGCGACACCTGCGGCTTCTCGAACGAGTGCTGCAGCGGCCTGTGCCGGATGGACACGAACACCTGCGCGCCGGACCGCGCGCCCGTCGCCGACGCGGGCGCGGACGCGACCGTCCCGCGCCACGTGCCGTTCACGCTCTCCAACGCGAGCAGCGATCCGGACGGCACCGCGCTCGAGTACACCTGGTCGCTCCGGCCACCCCCGGGCTCGACCACCGCGGTGCTCTCCAGCACCACCGGCGCGACGCCCTCGTTCACGCCGGACGTGACCGGCCCCTACGAGCTCACGCTCACCGTGTCCGACGGCTTCCTCACGACCACGGACACGGTCGTCGTCACGGCGATCAACACGGCGCCGGCGGTGACCGTCACCGTGCCCGCCACCCAGTCGCGGAACGTCTCGTTCACGGCGCAGGGGACGGTCGCGGACGCCGACGGGGATCCGCTCGAGTGCAGCTGGACGGTGACGCCGCCGAGCGGCACCGCGCAGCCCGCCGGCACGCCGGGCTCCTGCCGCGGCGCGGTCTCGCTGCCCGTCACCTGCGGGCCGGCGCCCGCGGACGAGGGCGACTGGGTCGTCACGCTCGCCGCGACGGACGGCGTGAACACCACCACGGTCCCGAAGACGGTCACCTGCGTGAACGACGCCCCCGTCGCCGAGGCGGGGCCGGCGCGAGCGGTGAACCGCACCGCGACGCCCACGGTCTGGCCCTCGGTGGCGACGCAGGCCAGCGCCACCGACGTCAACGGGGACACGACCTTCACGTGGGCCTGGACCGTCGTCGACACGCCCACCGGCAGCGCCGTGACCGCCGGCTCGCTCACGGGCGCCGACACGGCGAGCGCGAGCTTCACCCCCGACCTGCTCGGCGACTACGTGTTGCAGGTGACGGTGTGCGATCGCCCGGGGGCCTGCACGAGCGATACGGTCACGGTGACCGCGTACCCGCACATCCAGGACCTCGGCCACGAGGTGCGCGACGCCGAGTACGCCGCCGGCAAGATCGTCCTCGTCGGCGCCGATCCGGCGGTCGCCGGCGGCGGCAGGCTGTGGGTGCTCGACGCCAGCACGGGCGCCGAGACCGCGAGCGTCGCGCTCCAGACCGCGCCGAACGTCGTCGGCGTGCTCGCCAGCGGCGCGACGGCGGTCGTCGGCGACGACGTCTGGCTGCGGGTCGTCTCGCTCGGCGCCACGCCGGCCGTCACGAGCTCGATCTCCGCCAATTTCCAGGTGAACGATCTCGCCGCCGTCTCGTCGAGGCACGTGTTCGTCTTCCCGAAGGCCTCCGGCCAGTGGATCGGGGACCTCGACACGAGCAACGGCGCGCTCACCACGCGCGGCCTGTACGGCACCGCCGGGGCGGCGGATCCGACGGACCCGAACCGCTTCTACGTCTCGGACGGCAGCTCGGTGGAGCAGTGGGTGCTCCAGAACAGCGGCGACCTCCTCCAGCTCGGCACGGCGTCGGGGTGCACCTCGGCCCGGCTGTGGGTGGAGCAGAACGGGAACCACCTGTTCTCGACCTGCAACCTCATCTACTCGACGGCGGACTACCTCTCGGCGTCTATGGGATCGTTCCCCGGCGTGACCTCGGTGCGGTTCGCGCACGCGGACACCCTCGGCAACGTGGCGCTCCTCGACGCGACGGCCACGGCCGTCCACCGCTACGACGCCTCCTTCGTGGCGCTCCCCGGCGCCGCCACCGAGCCCATCCCCGTCTGGGCGGAGGCCAGCGCTCCGTACGCCGCCGAGGGCCTGTTCGTGTTCCTCGCGCCCGACGGCAGCAGGAACGCCATCGTGCGCGCGACGATCGGCGGCGCGACGCGCTACGGCCTCGTGAAGTTCCCTCAGTAGCTCCGCGAGCCGCGGGCCCCCGCACCGCGGGGGGCCCGCGCCACGTTCCGGACCGCGGGCCCGCGCTGCGCTACACTCGGGGGCATGCTCAAGCTCCTCGCGATCCTGCGCACGATCTTCCTCATCTTCATCATCGGGTACACCGTCCGTGCGACGCCGTTCCTCGGGGACTACGCGCGCACGTTCGACGAGCAGTACGCCCGCTGCGCCACCGGGCTCGGGCTCCTCGTGCGGGCGGCCTGGATCGCCATCGCCTGGATCGCCTTCGAGACGGTCATCGGCTGGTGGCTCGCGGCCCGCACCGCCCGCGCCTCGCGCGCGAAGCTCGGCGCGGACGTGCCGAAGGGAGGCGGCGAGCCGCCGTTCGCGCCGCCGGGCCACCGGTAGCCCTTGCTGCGGGCCCGCACCCTCCTCTACCGGCTCCGCTCCTGGCTTCACCGCCGGGAGGTGAGCGTCTGGTACGACCCGCGCTACCGCCTGCCGCTGTCCGGGCTCGAGGTCGGCGCGGGGATGGAGCCGCGCCGCGCCGACTTCGTCATGTGGTGGCTGCGCGAGTGCGGCGCCGTGCCCGCGAGCGCGGTGCACGCGCCCCGCCGCATCGCCTACGACGACCTCGCCCGCGTCCACACGCCCGAGCTGCTCGAGTCGCTCGGGCGGCCCGCGACCATGGCCCACATCTTCGCGGTGGACCCGTCCGACGTGCCGGTGGACGAGGTCATGACCACCATCCGCCTCGCCTGCGGCGCCACCCTGGCCGCGGCGCGGGAGACGCTCCGGACGAAGCACCCCGCCCTGAACCTGCTCGGCGGATTCCATCACGCCGCCCCCGGCGCGGCGGGCGGCTTCTGCCCCGTGAACGACGTGGCCGTCGCGGTGGCGGCGCTGCGCGAGGACGGCTTCTCGGCGCGCGTCGCGGTGCTCGATCTCGACGCCCACCCGCCCGACGGGATCGCCGCCTGCCTGGCCCGGGACCGCGACCGCTGGATCGGCTCCATCTCCGGATCCGACTGGGGCCCGCTCGAGGACGTGGACGAGACGGTCCTGCCGGAGGGAGCCGGCGACGCGGCGTACCTCGAGGCGCTCACCGCCCTCCTCGAGCGGATGCCGCGCCCGCAGCTCGCGTTCGTGCTCGCGGGGGGCGACGTGCTGCAGGGGGATCGCTTCGGGAAGCTCGGGCTCACGCTCGAGGGGGTCCGCGAGCGCGATCTCCTCGTGGCGACGGAGCTCGACGGGGTCCCGACGGTGTGGCTGCCCGCCGGCGGCTACTCCAGCCTCGCCTGGCGCGTGCTCGCCGGGACGGGCATGGCGCTCGCGGCGGGCTCCTCCGAGCCCATCCCCGCCGACTACGACCCCCTCGGCGCGCGCTTCACCGTGCTGTCCCGCGAGATGTCGCCGGGCGAGCTCACCGAACAGGGCGAGCTCACCGCCGACGACCTCGAGGAGGCGCTCGGGATCCGGCCGCACCGGCAGCGGCTCCTGCTCGGCTTCTACACCGCCTCCGGGATGGAGCACGCGCTCTTCCGCTACGGGATCCTCGCGCAGCTCGAGCGGCTCGGGTACCGGCAGTTCCGCGTCACGTTCGACTCCACCGGCCTCGGCGAGCGGGTCCGCCTGTACGGCGAGTCGGAGGCCCAGGAGCACGTGCTCGTGGAGCTCGTCCTCGAGCGCAGGCGGGTCCTCGGCGTGGAGGTCCTGTACATCCACTGGCTCTCGCTGCGGAACCCGCGCGCGCAGTTCAGCGAGCGCCGGCCGCGCCTCCCCGGCCAGGACGTTCCGGGTCTCGGGCTCGCGCGCGAGGCGGGCACGATGCTCGCGCGCATGGCGGTCCGGCTCGGCCTCGGCGGGGTCGTGTTCCGGCCGGCCTACTTCCACACCGCCTACGCCGCCCGCTACGCGTTCGCCTTCATCGACCCCGAGCGGCAGGGTCGCTTCGACGCGCTCATCCGCGACCTCGCCCACGTGCCGCTCCTCGAGGCGACGAACGCGGTCGCCGAGGGGCGGGTGCTCATGGACGGCGAGCCGTACACGTGGGAGGCGGACGAGATGGCGTACTGGCTGCGCGAGTCGCCCGCCGACGCGGGCGAGGTGGAGCGCGAGCGGGAGCGGGTGCGGTTCTCGCTCGTGCCGGCGCCCGTGCCGCCCGCTCCGGAAGCCCGCTCCTGACGGTCACTCCCCGAGGAGCTCGCGGACTTCCCCCTCCAGCTTTCGCCCCTCCGCCACGTCGTATCCCAGGTGGACGAAGCGGACGACCCCGGCGCGGTCCACGAGGAGGGTCGTCGGCAACCGGCTGATCGAGAACGGCGCCGAGAGGCGGCCCCCGCCGCGGTCCCACAGGATGGGGAACGACACCGGGGTCGCCGAGAGAAACGCCTCCACCATCGCGCGGTCCTCGTCGAAGGCGACGCCGTACACGGCGAGCCCCCGTGAGGCGTAGTCGCGGGCGAGCCGGTCGAGGAGGGGGAGCTGCTCGCGGCACGGCTCGCACCAGCTCGCCCAGAAGTCGATGATCAGCACCTTCCCGGCCGAGTCGCCCGGGACCCGCACCTCCCGCCCCGCCAGGTCCTCCGCGGTGAGCTCCGCGCGCTGTCCGATCAGGGGGGAGCGCTGGACGGTGCGCCCTCCGGCGCAGGCCGTGGCGAGGAGAGCGAGGAGGACGAGAGCGCGGCGCATCGTCACATCATAATCGGGGGCCGCGGGGGCGCCGGCTTCACGCTGCGTCCACCCGCGCCGACGCCCGCCCCGGCGATGGAAATCCCGTACCGCAACGGAGGTTTCCGGGGTGTAAATGATCTTCGACAAGATTGAGCGAAGCACCCTGTGTCATCGTCCGCGGAACTCCGCGGCCGTTGGCCGGCGCATCCGCCGAGCCTTGCCGCGACGCACCCACGCTCGAGGTGAGCTCCTGATGCGCAACATCACACCAGTCATCGCCCTCGGACTGGCGATCCTCGCCGGCCCCGCGGTGCGGGCAGACACGGTCGAGGTGACCTCGACCACGCTCCTCACCGTGGGTGAGCAGACGCGCGGCGGCGTGCCGGGTGAGAAGCCCGAGCTCGTCACCGTCGCCCCCGCGTACGAGATCCTCAACATCGCCGCGCGCGGCGTGACGAACCCGATCGCGAAGGACCTGCAGCTCGTCGTCTCGACCTGGGGCTCGTACGAGCTCGCGGATCGGCGCTGGGACAACGGGACGGGCTCCGACCTGACCGGCGACGTCATGACGGGCTACCTCTCGGGCCGCCTGCTCGGCGACGCGCTGACGCTCCGGCTCGGCCGGACGCACGTCATGACCGGCGTCGCGCGGATGATCCAGCTCGACGGCGGCGAGGCGATCGTGACGCTGCCCTTCGGCCTCCGCCTCTCCGGCTATGCCGGCGCGCCGGTGTCGCAGCGGTTCGGCACGCGCAGCGGCGTCCGCAGCTGGAACCCGGTCGCGGGCGATCTCGCCTACGGCGGGCGCGCGGCGGTCTTCGTCCCCATCCCGGGCTACGCGGGGCGCGGCCTCGACGTCGGCGCCTCGGCGAACTTCGTCGAGGACGGCGGCGACCCCGTCCGCCAGGAGGTCGGGGCGGACTTCCGCCTCCAGCCGCTGGCGAAGAACCTCACCCTCTCCGGCTTCGGCTCCTACAGCCTCTACGACGAGCGGTTCTCCGAGGGGAACGCGGCGGTGAGCTGGTCGGTGAAGCCGCGGCTGCACCTCACGGCCGACTGGCGCTTCACCGCGCCGGACCTCTTCCTGGCGCGGAACTCGATCCTGTCCGTCTTCTCGACCGAGCGCCGCAACGACATCGGCGGCGGCGTCCGCTACGAGCTCCAGCACGGGCTCGAGGTCGGGGCCGACTACCACCTCGCCATCGAGCCCGGCGAGGACGGCGACTACTACGGCCACCTGGTCCAGGGAAGCCTCGACTGGGAGCGCGGCGAGACCGCCGCCGGCGCCGAGGTGTTCTACCTGGACGCCCTCGAGAACGGGTACGTCGGCGGCCGGCTCTTCGGTCGCCAGGACTTCGGCAAGTTCTTCGCCGCGGCGGACGTGCTCGGTCACTTCTTCCGCGAGCAGGTGAACGGCGAGGACTACTCGATCTCCGGCACGCTCACGGCGGGCGTCGAGCTCGCCAAGGGCTTCAGCGCCGTCGTCGCGGGGCGCGCCGGCATGACCCCCTTCCTGGAGCAGACGTACGACGTCATGGCGAAGCTCGTTTACAACCAGACCTACCGCATCCGGGAGGTGCGCTAATGAACCGCACGCTCCCCGTCGTCCTCGCGGCCGCGCTCGTCGCCGCGGGCTGCAGCGCCAAGGCGAAGAAGGTCGAGAAGGACGAGAAGGCCCAGCGGCCCGAGACCGAGTTCGTGCACTCGATCCACGTGGATCAGGGCATCGAGTGCACGGACTGCCACGCCGGGATCGACAAGGCGACCTCGCTCACCCAGCGGCACCTCCCCGCCACCGACAAGTGCAAGGAGTGCCACGAGGACAAGACCGCGCCGAAGCCCGCCGCGATCGAGCCGCGCCTCAGCTTCTCGCACGCCAAGCACCTCGGCCAGGCCGCGGTGAAGGGGAAGTGCGACACCTGCCACAAGAAGCTCCCGGAGGCCGGTGAGCCGTTCTGGTCGCCGCCGATGGACATCTGCACCTCCTGTCACAAGCACCAGACCGACTTCAACGAGGGCCGCTGCCGGCCCTGCCACGTGGACCTGAAGGGCTACTTCCCCGAGCGTGCGTACGCGCACAAGGGCGACTGGCTCCGGCTCCACGGCCCGCTCGCGCGCCCGAGCGCGGAGAGCTGCGCGCAGTGCCACGACCAGACCTACTGCTCGCAGTGCCACTCGCCCACCACGGCAGCCGCCCGCCCCTCGATCATCTTCCCCGAGGAGGTGAAGCGGGACTTCATCCACCGCGGTGACTACGTCTCGCGCCACATGATCGAGGCCGCCCAGGATCCGGCGAGCTGCTCGCGCTGCCACGGCAAGAAGTACTGCGAGTCCTGCCACGAGCAGCAGAACCTGACGAAGCTCTTCAGCGGCTCGCGGGTCCCCGCGACGCACGAGAAGGCCGGCTGGGCGAACGACCGCGCGAGCGGGAACTTCCACGGCGACGCCGCCCGGCGCGACATCTCGAGCTGCGCCGCCTGCCACGACCAGGGCGCCGACTCGGTCTGCGTGCTCTGCCACCAGGTCGGCGGCGCGGGCGGGAACCCGCACCCGCGGACGTTCCTCCGCAAGCACGACGACGACGACCGCCGGAACAACACGATGTGCGCGGCGTGCCACCACGGCACGTAGCGTGAGCTGATCCTCGGCCCGGGCCGCGCCAAGCGCGGCCCGGGCCTTTCCACGTCGGCGAACGATACCGGGCCTGCGGCGGGCGTCCTCGCTCCTTGCGCCTGCGGCGTACGGAAGCAGTCTCAGGATTCGTCACATTTTCGGCTGCTGACCGAGGGAGCGGCTTCGTCGGCCGAGCGGCGCACCGCGCGCTCCGGCTGGGCATCGACGGGTCAGCACGCGCGCGCCGGGAACGCTCCGGGCGGAGCACTGCGGGCGGCAGCGCGGTGAGCGTCACCGGCGGGGGCGCAGGGGTTCGGAAGCCCGGAAGTACGCGAGCGGCGAGTCGACGCTCTAGCCGCGCGGCCATTGCGAACCCAATCCCGGTTCGCCGGAGGTTCCGCCAGCTCCGTGGCGGCCGCAAATCACGGCGCCCACATGCCCAGCTGCATCCCGGGACGCAGGGGCACCGCGCCAGCGCGCGAGAGTGTCGATGGCCTATCGCCCGCGTCGCGGCGGAAGCGATCCATGTGCTCGCGCCCGAAGGTGCTCTCCGCGTGAAGCAGGTTGTGGGCTCGGCAGGCGAGCCGAAGATTCTCGATCGTGGACGGTCCCCCGAGGGCGGCGGGCTGGATGTGGTCGAGCTCGAGCTTCCAGCGG
This sequence comes from Anaeromyxobacter sp. SG66, assembly GCF_022690805.1. Lineage (NCBI taxonomy): Bacteria > Pseudomonadati > Myxococcota > Myxococcia > Myxococcales > Anaeromyxobacteraceae > Anaeromyxobacter > Anaeromyxobacter sp. SG66. Next base: position 504 of record NZ_JALCZC010000128.1, on the reverse strand, counting down.
CTGTTGCAGCGGCAGCCGTCCGGGCCGACCCAGGCGCAGCGCCCGCCGTCGCGCTTCCACACCGCGCGGCGCACTATCGCCGGGATCGTGGTCCTCGCAGCCGGCGGCTTCTCGGTCTTCTTCGTCGCGGCGGCATTCGCCGTCCCGGCCTGCTTCGCTCCCTTCGTCTTCCGCTCCGGCGCGACCGCGCCCTTGCGCTTGCCGTGCTTCTGGATGGCGCAGCGGATCGCCTCGTGAAGCACCGCCGCGAGGTCGCCGTCCGGGACCTTGTGCGACAGGAGCGACCGGAGCGTCTCGAGGTCCTCCTTGCAGGCGCGGTCGAGCGTGACCCGGAGAGACCAGTGGCTCTCCGAGACGGCGAGCGTCTCGGCCCTTCGCTTCGGCTGCGCGACAGTGGGCGGGGGCGCCGGCAGCGGGCCGGCCGCAGGGCCCGGATCGGGGGTCGGCGTCGCGGTGCGACGCTCGGTCGCCGTCTCGCCCTGCCCTGCATCGGAAGCCGGGAGC
>NZ_JALCZC010000127.1:0-11438 GCF_022690805.1 Anaeromyxobacter sp. SG66 | reverse complement strand
GTGGCCGCGCGCGCTCGACACCTCCCGCTCGGCCGCGCCGCTCCTCGCGGACGCCCGCACCCGGGGCGGCTTCGTCCTCCGGCTGCGCTCGCGCGCCGCCGGGAGCTTCGCGGCGTCGGTGGACACGCTCCTGTCCGTCTGGTCCGAGGGCGCCGGCGACGCGCGGCCCGCGGAGGCGACGGTACCGCTCGCGGCGCTCGCCCCCGCGGAGCTCGCGGCGCTCGCGCGGGGGAGCTCTTCGCCGCGGCTCCGGCTGGCACCGCGGACGCGGGCGGCGCCCGCGGGCGCGCGCACGCTCGCCGACGTGTGCGACGTCCGCTTCGGCACGAAGTCCGGCTGCAACGCCTTCTTCCAGCTCAGGCCGCTCGGCGGCGGCCGGTTCGACTCGCCGCTCCTCGGCGAGGTCGCGCTCGCGCCCTCGGACGTGGTCCCGCTCCTCGCGTCGCTCAAGGAGGCGCGGGCGCCGGAGCGCGCCGACCCGGGCCGGGTGCTCTTCCGCCCGCTCGAGCCGTCCCGCGCGGCGCGCGCGTACCTGCGGCGCGGTGAGGCCGCGGGCGTCCACCTCCGCCCGACCTGCGCCGGGCGCGCCCCCTGGTGGCGGCTCGTGCCGGGCCGCGGACCCGCGCCCGTGCTCTACCCCGCCAAGGTGGCCGCGCGCGCGTTCGCGTTCCTGAACGCGGAGGGGCTGTGGGAGGACAAGAAGTGGCACGCGCTCTTCCCGCGCGAGCTCCCGCCCTGGCAGGTGGCGCTCGTCCTCGGCGCGACGCCGGTGCGGCTCGCGATCGACGCGGGCGCGCGGCAGCTCACCGGCGCGCAGGCCATCGCCGACGTCGACTGCCGCGTCCTCGCCGCGGCCCCCTTCCCCGCGCCGGCGGCGCTCGCGGCGGTCGAGGCGGAGCTCGCGTCGGTCCGCGCGGCGCTCGCCGTGGCGCCGGTCACGACCGACGTGCGGGTCATGCTCGCGCGGCCGGCGCAGCGGGAGCTCGACGCGATCGTGGGGCGGGCCCTCGGGCTCGAGCGGCCGGCGGTCGAGCGCGCCCGGCGCGAGCTCGCCCTGCGCGTGGAGCGGCGGCTCGCGCACGCGGAGGCGACCCGCAGGGTCATCGGCGCGTGAGCGCGCGAGGGGCCTCGACGCGCGGCCGGCCTCGGAGGAGCGTTCAGCGCCCGGCGGGTCCGCCCTCGGCGGGCCCGCTCGCGGCGGGGAGCTCGTCGCCCTCGGGCGCGCGCGCGACGGACTCCCGCGCGACGCACTCGGAGCAGGTGCCGATGAGCTCGTGGTGGTGGCTCTCGAGCCGGAACCCGTAGCGCGTCGCCACCTCCCGCTGGAGGATCTCGAAGGCCTCGAACTCGAACTCGACCACCTTGCCGCACCGCCCGCAGCGCAGGTGGTCGTGGTGGTGGCGGCCGAAGGTCGTCTCGTAGCTGCGCGTCTCCCCGGCGAGGATGGCGGGCTCCAGGATGCCCGCCTCCGCGAGGAGCGGGAGCGTGCGGTAGACCGTCGCCTTCGAGCCGCGGATGCCGCGCTGCTTCAGGTCGGCGATGAGCTCGTCGATCGGGTAGTGCCCCTCGCGCGCGAGCGCGGCCTCGACGATGGCGGCGCGGGCCTCCGTGAGGCGGAGATCCTTCCCCGCGAGAAATCGCTCGAACCGGTCCAGCGCGTCCTGGACCCGTGCGTCCACGCCCTCCGTGCGACCCGGTCTCACGGCCCGTACGCTAGCGAGCGACCGACTCCCGTGTCAACGCACGTCCCCGGAAATGCCGGCGCCCTGCCGGGCGTTCTCCCCGCGCCTGGCGCCCCGCACGCTGTCCATGCGTCCGCCCTTCCGGTAAGAGAGAGCCTCCGTGACTGCCATCGTCAGGGCCGCCGCCGCGACCCTCGCCGTCCTCCTCTCCGCTCCCTCCGCCGCAGAGCCCCCTTCGCAGCGCGACCTCCAGGCCGCGCTCGACAGCATCGTCCAGGGCAGCGCCCTCGCCGGGGCCCGCGCGGGCGTGCTCGTCGCCGACGTGACATCGGGTGACGTGCTCTACGCCCGCGAGGCGGACGTGCTCCTCAACCCCGCCTCGAACGTGAAGCTCGTCACCTCCGCCGCCGCGCTCGCGCGGCTCGGGCCGGGCTACCGCTTCGCGACCGAGTTCCTGGTGGACGCCCCCTCCGCTCGCTCGCCGCAGGTGCGCACCCTCTACGTCCGCGGCCGCGGGGACCCCACGCTCGTCACCGAGCGGCTCTGGGCGATCGCGGGCGAGCTCGCGCACCTCGGCATCCGCAGGGTCGGCGACGTCGTGCTCGACGACGGCTGGTTCGACGCCGAGCGGTACGGCCCGGGCTACGACCAGGAGGAAGGGGACCGGTCCTACCTCGCGCCCACCGGCGCGCTCTCGCTCAACTGGAACGCCGTCGCGGTCTACGTCGGTCCGGGCGCCGGCCGAGGCCAGAAGGGCCGCGTGGAGCTCGAGCCGCAGAGCCCGTTCTTCGAGGTGGTGAACCGCACCCGGACCGTCGGGCCCCGCGGCCGGCGCCACGTGACCGTCGAGTCCTCGCTCGCCGGCGGCAGGCAGCGGATCGTGATCTCCGGGCCCGTGCCCGCCGGCAGCCGCGTGCAGCCGGTGTGGCGGAGGGTGGACGATCCGCCGCGCTACCTCGGCCACACGCTGGCGCGGCTGCTCGAGCTGCGCGGCGTGAAGGTCATGGGCGCCATCCACACCGGCGCGGTGCCGCGCGGCGCGAAGCTCGTCCACGTCGCCACCTCGGACACGCTCGCGGAGATCGTCCGCCGGCTCAACAAGAACTCGAACAACTTCGTCGCCGAGCAGCTCGTCAAGACGCTCGGCGCGGAGGCGAAGGGCGCGCCGGGCTCCTGGCCGAAGGGGATCGAGGCGGTGGGGGAGTTCCTCGCCACGCTCGGCGTCCCGCGCGGCGCCTACGTGATGAAGAACGGCTCCGGCCTGAACGACACGAACCGCTTCAGCGCCAGGCAGCTCGTGACCCTGCTCCGCGCGATGTGGGCGCGCTTCCCGCTCCAGGCGGAGTACGTGACGTCGCTGCCCGTCGCGGGCCGCGACGGGACGATCCGCTGGCGCATGGACGGCACCGCCGCGGACGGCCACCTCCGCGCGAAGACCGGCACGCTCGAGAACGTGACGAGCCTCTCCGGCTACGTCGAGACCGCCGGGCGGCGGACGCTCGCCTTCGCCGTCATCGTGAACGACTACCCCGGCCGCCACGCGGGCGTCGTCCGCGCGGTGGACGCGCTCGGCACCGCCATCGCCGCGAGCGGCGGGACGCGCGAGGGGCTCGAGGCCGCGGTGGCGCTCGCGAACGCGCCGGAGGGGACCGCCGTCCCGGTGGCGACGCCCGCCGATCTCGCCGTCGCGGTCCGCACCTATTACGGCCTCGGACGCGCCGCCGACCCGCGCAACGTCTCGTTCCTCCGCACCGCGCTGCGCACCGAGAGCGACCCCGCCCTCCGGCTCGCGGTCGCCGAGAGCATCTACCTCTCCGAGCCGGACGGCGAGACGGCCCGGCGCGCCTTCCTCGACGCCGCGACCTCGGACCCCCAGGCGCTCGGGCGGCTCCTCGCCGCGCTCGGGCCCGACGAGCCCGTGCCGGTGCTCCCGTCGCTCGGGGATCTCGCCGCCGAGGGCGAGGCCGACGCGCTCGCGCGGCTCCTCGAGCTCGCGCCGGCGGCGGTGAGCGACGCCCGGCTCGGGGCCGCGCTCGCCGAGGTCATGGGGGCCGTGGCGTCGAGCGCGCCCGAGGAGATCCTCACGGCGCTGCGGGCGGCGCCCGCGCCGCTCCAGGAGGCGACGATCTCGGTCCTCGCGCGCGGGCTCGCCGGCGCCGAGGAGGGTGAGCGGCCGTTCCGCGAGGCGCTGCGCGCGGCGGGCGAGAAGCCGGGGGACGCGGGCGCGTTCGCGCGGGCGCTCGAGCCGCGCCTCGAGGCGGCGCTCCAGGCCGGCGCCGCCGTCCGCGCGGCGCCCGCCCTCCTGCCCGCCTCCACGGCCCCGGCCACGCCGCGAAGGTGAGGCCGCAGGCCCGCGCGCCGATCCCGGGGGCGACGTCAGAGCGCCCTGCTAGACCTACCTGCACGGCGTGCGACGCACGGTGCGCGGCCCGCCGAGTTCGACGAAGCCGGCCCACGAGCCGGCCTCACGACGCCGGCGGACATACCGCCGGTTTCAGACGCCGGCGGACAAGCCGCCGGCCACGCGGAAAAGGAGAGCGGCGCCATGGTGAACAGGGTCATCCTCGTCGGGAATCTCGGGAAGGATCCCGAGGTCCGGTACACGTCCGGCGGCCAGGCGGTCGCGAACCTCCGCATCGCCACCTCACGCTCCTGGACCGACAAGCAGTCCGGCCAGAAGAAGGAGGAGACGGAGTGGCACGACGTCGAGGTCTGGGGGAAGCAGGCCGAGCAGTGCGGTGAGTACCTGGCGAAGGGCCGCCAGGTCTACGTCGAGGGCCGCCTCAAGACCGACAAGTGGCAGGACAAGGCGTCCGGCCAGGAGCGCTACAAGGTGAAGGTCGTCGCCGAGACGGTCCGCTTCCTCGGCGGCGGCGCCGGCGGCGGCCGCGGCGGCGGGACGGGCGGCGGCGCGCGCGGCGGCGGTCACGGTCCCGACGAGCTCACGCCTCCCGGCGGCTTCGAGGACGACGGCGGCCACGGCGGCGGTGGCGGCGGCGGCGGGCCGGACGACATTCCGTTCTAGTCCGAACCCGAGCGAGAACGCTCGAGGAGACGGCGGAGACCTCAGGGTCTTCGCCGTTTTCGCTTCAGGGGTCCCGTCGCGCAGGTGGACACGAATCCCGGGGCGCGCGCCGCCCCCCGCTACGGGTCCTTGAGGAGGGTCTCTCCCTTCACGAACCAGGAGACCCCGAACGCCCAGAGCGCGAGGGACTCCAGCCAGAACACGGGCTTCAGCTGCTGGACGGGAGTCTCGTCGAGCGCGAGCTTGTACAGGCCGATGAGGCCGATGCACGCGAGCATCACCACGCCGCACGCGCGATAGACGGCGTTGCGCGCCCGCTTCATGCGGGTCGGCGTGCCGCTCGTCTTCGTGAACAGGAAGAGCGAGAAGTAGGCGAGCACGAGGAAGAGCAGGCTGGCCGAGGCGAAGTGGGCGACCTGCTCGAGGCGCGTCCCCGTGTTCGGGAAGAGGGCGGTGCCGATCGCGAAGACGCAGGCGAGGTCGCCCGCGACGTCGTCCCGCTTCTCGTACCCACGATAGGTGAAGAGGAACCAGGCGATGGTGAAGAGCGTGCCGACGAAGACGTCCCGCGTCCGCAGGCCGTAGTAGTCGCTGATCGAGGGCAGGACGCGGAAGACGCCGAGGATCGAGAAGCCCCAGAGCGCGATCACGACGGGGAGGGACACGCCCAGCACGCCAACGACCCGGCGCAGGGTCAGGTACGAGACGATGACGGGCTGATGCGGGTCGGGAGCCGGGGCCATCGGTGAGACGATTGTGGCTGAACGCTCGGTCGCAGTCACCCGTGCCATCCGGGCTTCCCCTTCACCGGAGGTCAGCGCTCTTCGAAGCAAACGTCCCGCAACGGAGGTCTTGCGCCCTCCGGGCGCACGCCGATGAGTGCCGCCCCTGACGCGCACCGCGCTCGTGGTGATCGACGCGCAGAAGCATGTTCGCTGTCCGCGGGAGCCTGAGCGCGGAGTAGACTGCGGGTCGAGTATTCGACTCATCGCGGAGGGGGGAAGCGCATGGCGCAGCAGAGTCCTCGTGTCGTCGCGACCCTCATCTGGGCGGCGCTTCTCGCGGGCCCGACGGTGTTTCTCGGCGTCGCGCTCTTCCTCGTCGTGTCGCTACGCGGTGGGGCCGGGCTCGGTGCACCGCTCGCCGAGCCGGCGCTGATCGGGGGCTCGCTCGTCCTCTCCGTGGTCACCGTGGCTCTGTCGTGGCTCTGGGCCGTCCGGATGAGGATCGCGCGGCCTGCGCAAGGCGCCGTCGCCCAGCGGGGCGCGGCCGCCGCCTTTCCGCCGGGACCCGAGGCGGACGCGGTCGCGCGGCTCGTCGTGGCGTGCGCCCTCTGCGAGGGCGGTGCACTCGCCGCGGTCATCGTGTTCCTGCTGACCGGGAACACGCTCGCGCTCGCGCCGTATGCGCTCTCCTGGCTCGCCCTCGCGGCGCACTTCCCCGGAGACCGCCACTGGGCTCAGCTCAGCGGCCTGCCCGCCGGCGCGGCGCGGAGCCCGATGATCCGCGGCTGAGCCGCGGCAGGGCGAGTGAGGAGCCAGTCGATGACGTGCACCGCACTCCTGGTGATCGACGTGCAGAAGGGGATCTTCACCGGCAAGCGGCCCTCGCCGCGCTGGCCGGAGATCCTGGAGCGCATCGGCGCGCTCGCCGCGCGCGCCGCCGCGGCCGGCCTCCCGGTCATCTACGTGCAGCACGACGGCGGGCCGGGTCACCGGCTGGAGGTGGGCAGCGAGGGCTGGCAGCTCGACCCGGTGCTGGCTCGCACGCCCCCGTCGGCGGTGTGCCGCAAGACCGCCTGCGACGCGTTCTTCGGGACGGCCCTGCAGGCGGAGCTCCATCGCCGCGGGGTGAAGCGGCTCCTCGTCGCCGGCTGCATGAGCCAGTTCTGCGTCGACACCACCTGCCGTCGCGCCGTGTCGCTGGGCTATGACGTGGTCCTGGTCGGCGATGCCCACGCCACCGCGGACAGCGGCGCCCTCAGCGCGGACCAGATCATCGCCCACCTCAACGACACGCTCGACGGGTTCGACGCCGGCAGCGCCGCGGTGACGGTGAGGTCCGCGGCGGGGCTGCCGCTGGAGGGCTGGGCCGGCGAGTAGAGCCCCCGAGAAAGACCGCTGCGAGATCTCTCGCTCACGCCGGGCCGCGGGCGTCCGCAGAGACGCGCAGCCCACCGAGCTCGACCCGGACGCCGCGCCCCGTCGCGCGCGCCCTGGCGTTCACGTGCTCGGCCGCCGCGAGGTCCTCGATCGCGAGCCCCAGCGACTTGAACACCGTGATCTCGCCGGCAGAGGTCCGGCCGGGGACGCGCCCGAGGAGCACGTCGCCCAGCTCGCCACGCAGGTGATCGGGCGTGATGGCCCGCTCCGCGAGCGGGATGAGGTACTCGCCGGCCTCGTGCTGGGCCGACTCGCGGCGATCCACGAAGAGGCGCGCGCGCCGCACCGCCTCGGTGTCCAGCTCGCGCGCGGTCGGGAGCGCGGTCCCGACCGCGTTCACGTGCACGCCCGGAGAGAGCCAAGCGCCCGCGAGGACGGGCGTCCGCGAGGAGGTGACGGTGCACACGAGGTCGGCGCCCGCCACGGCCTCGCGCGCGTCCGGCACCGGCTCGATGGCGAGCCCGTGCCGGGCGCCCTCGCGTGTCGCGAAGCGGCGGGCGTGCTCGACGTCGCGGCTCCAGACGCGCACCCGCCGCAGGCGCCGCACGAGCTTCATCGCCTCCAGATGGCTGGAGGCCTGCACTCCGGACCCGAGGAGCGCGAGATCGCCGGCGTCCGGCCGCGCGAGCACGCGGGTCGCCACCGCGCTCACCGCTGCGGTGCGGATGGCGGTGACCGCGCTGCCGTCCAGGATCGCGCGCAGGCTGCCGTGGCGCGCCTCGAAGAGGAGCACCGCGCCTTGGTGCGAGTCGAACGCGGTGCCCTCGTTCTCCTGCATCACGGCGACGACCTTCAGCCCGAACGCGCCCGCGGCATGGTGAAGACCGGGCATGACCGCGAGCAGCCCGCGGCCGTCAGGGAAGGCCAGCATCGACCGCACGGGCACATGCGCCTCACCTCGCGACAGCGCGCCGAGTGCCTCGGCCATGACCTCGATGCACTCCTGCATCGGCAGGAGCGCCGTCACGTCCTGCTGCGACAGGATCAGGACCTCGTGAGGATCCACCTCGAACCTCCGGGGGCGAGAGGCTCTCCACGTGCGAGTCCTTAGCGCGCCGCGGCCCCGGCGCACGCGTCTCGTCGGCGGGGATGCGCGCCGTGTACGCGCTCGACCTGAGGCAATACAGCGGCCGCCCTGGATCTCGCGGGCGGTTGCCGGCGAGCGACGTAGTAACATCCGGCCGAGCCAACGGTCGGCGCGGCCTCCGATCCCCCATGAGTCCAGGTCCGAAGAGCCGGCGAAACGCCTCCCACTGACGAACACCGCGTTGACGAGCCGCCACGCCGAGCCGCTGCTGGATCACGCCGACGCCCTCCTCTCCGTCGGGCGCCACGCCGAGGCGGAGCGCCTCGCACGCGACGCGCTCGGGGCGGCGCCGGAGAGCGAACGCGGTCACGGGCTGCTGGCCCGTGCACTCGGTGGCCAGGGCCGATTCGATGAGGGCGTGGCGGCCGTCGAGGCCGGTCTCTCGCTCCATCCGACGTCGGAGTGGCTCCATCGGGTTCGCGCGCTCGCGCTCTGGCAGGCAGGGCGCCACGAGGCCGCGCTCGCGGCAGCTGGCGCGGCCCTTCGGCTCGACCCTCGATCGCCCGGGGGGCACCACGTACGTTCCATGGCGCTCCTTGCGCTGCGACGGATCCGGGAGGCGCGAGCCGCTGCGGAGGAGGCGGTGATGCTCGCTCCGGAGGTGCACGAGTACCGTGCCCACCTGGGCGACACCTGGTTGAAGGAGTCCCCCGCGACGGCGGAGGCACACTACCGGGCGAGCCTGACCCTCGACCCCGAGCGGCCGCTCACGCTCAACAACCTCGGCGTGGCGCTGATGAAGCTCCGCCGGCTCGACGACGCGGCCCGGGCTTTCAAGGCGGCGCTGGCCATCGACCCGGGCCTGCGGCAGGCGAAGCTGAACGCGTTCGCCGTCTCCAACCCGGTCATGCGATCACGCTGGGTCGCCTGGCTCGGGCTCGCGGTCGGCCTGGGGGTTGCCGGACTCACCTGGCATCGCCTCCACTCGAACAGCGAGGCCAGCTGGACGCTCTGGGGCGCGGTGGGACTCGCGGCGACTTACCTCGTCGCGATGAGCTGGGTCGTGCGCTCGGGGTTGCGGCGACTGGCCGTCGTCGACCCCGAGACTCACGCGCTTCGCGGTCGAGTCGCGGCCGACCTGCATGCGGACCGGATCGCTGGCGGACCGTGGACTCGCCGCCTCGGCGCCGGCCTCGCAGTGTTCGGGGCGCTGACGCTGGCGGCCAGCCTGGTGCTCGAGGTCATGGTGGTGCGGCAGTGGCTCGCCTTCCCTTCGGAACCGCGGCGCACCTCGCTCGAGGAGGCGCGCCCGGGAGAGTGGGTGGCGCTTCGCGATGCCACGCTCGTCTGCGACTCCCGCCGGGAGGTTCGTGCCGGCACCTTCTATGCGGGCCTGAGCACCGGCGGGCGGCCGTTCCTGGCGAGCTTCGCCGACCCGGTGGACTGCTCGGCCGCGCAGGCCGGTCTGCGCGGCGTTCTCATCGAGCTGGTGCCGCGGCTCGCGGCGACGCTGGACGACGCCGGCTTCCCGGTTCCAGCGGGCGATCCGCCGAGGCTCTGCACCGAATGCGGCCCCTCCGAGAGCCGGCTGTTCGTGGTCGTGCTGCTCGGCTTCGCGGCGATCGCCGCCTTCCTCCTGCGAGAGGGGCTGAAGCAGTGGCGCCGCGGGCGGGCCGCAAGCAGCGCGTGAGCGATCATCAGCGTCGATTCCGGAGCTCACTGCTCGAGCAGCCGCTTCAGGGCGTTCAGGTCCCGCTCCTCCCACCGCGCGTCCTCCGCGAGCCTCTCGTCGGACATGCCCTCCTGACGGAGGAGCGTGAAGACGACCTCGCTCCCGTCGCCGTTCTCGACCTCTCGCATCGAGACGTGAACCCGCTCACCGGACGCCAGCACGACGTCGTGGTCCAGGACTCCGAGGTCGTTCCGCGGCGCGAACCTGACCTTCACCTTTCCCGCCGGGGCGTCCGCGATCCACTCTCCGTTCACGTGGGCGATCGTGCCCGCGAGCCCCGTGGCCCAGCGCGGCAGGTTCTCCGGGTTGGACGCGAACGCGTAGACCTCGCCCGGCGGGCGATCGATCGAGATGCTGACGTGCCGGACCTCGTGGAGGGTGCCCATCGGCGGTCCTTTCGCCGGGCTCCGCTCGCCGTAACCGCAGGAGGTGAGCCCCGCCAGCGAAACGGGGCGCGCCAAAGGACGAGCCGCGGCGCCGTCCGCGCGGGTTCCGCTCCTCGCCGGACCCCAACGTCGCGTCCGCGAGAGCGAGCGCTCCGCCGCGAACGATCGCCGCGCCCCGCTCTGCAAGCGCCTCTGGCGGGCACTCCCGCCCACACACGCACGTGAACGGAGCGTGGCGGGGTGCCGCCCCCACCTCCGCCGACCTCCCCGGCCGGCGGGTTGCGGACGAAGACTGTCCGCACCGACCTTGGGTTGGTAGGCTCCAGGCCCCTCCGCATGCCCCCGTCCATCGTCGAGAAATACGAGCAGATCCTCGCCGCAGATCCCCGGTCGCGCATCTTCGTCGAGCTCGCGAAGGCGCTCGTCGAGCGTGGCGAGGCGACGCGGGCGGCGGACGTCTGCCGCCGCGGCCTCGAGCACCACCCCTCGTCGATCCTCGGGCGCGTGGTCTGGGGTCGCGCGCTCCTCGAGACGGGCGAGCCGGCGGGCGCGCTCGCGCAGTTCGAGGCCGCCGTCGCGGTCGACGCGTCGAGCCCGTACGCCTTCAACCTCGTCGGCGAGGCGCTGCTCGCGAAGAAGCTCCACGCCGAGGCGCTGCCGTATCTCGAGCGCGCCCTCGAGCTCCAGCCGGCCGACACACGCGTGCGCGGCTGGGTGGAGCAGGCGCGGCGGCAGCTCGGGGTGACGCCGCCGTCGGCGCCCGCGCGCGCCGCCGCCGAGGACGATGACGAGACGACGGTCGCGCTCGGGATCTCGAGGAAGGCGCGGACCGCGACCGGGACGCCGACCGCGACCGCGAGCCCGACCGCGCCCGCGACCCCGAACCCGACCCCGACCTCGACCGCTACTGGTGGCGACGAGGCGGAGCCCGGCGCCGAGAGCTCGCGCCCTCCCCCGCCCGTCCTCTCGCGCGTCGCGCCCTCCGCACCGGGCCCGTCGAGCGACAGCGACGCAAGCCCCGGCACCCCGGCGGCGCCGCCCACCCCGCCCCCGCTGCGCGCCCCGCCGACGCCTCCGCCGCTCCGCGCCGATGCGGAGCGGTCCGTCCTCTACATGATCCCGGGCGAGTCCACCCGCGACGTCATCGGACCCTCCTCCGCCTCCCGGCCGAGCGCGCCGCGCGCGGCCGCGCCGGCTCCGAGCGCCGCCGAGGCCGACCGGCTCGCGCAGCAGTTCGCCGAGGAGCTGCGGCAGAAGCTCCTCGCGGAGACGCCCGTGGCGCCCGCGTCCCGGGTGCGGCTGAACCGCCGCGTCCTCGGCGCCGCGGCGCTCGTGCTCGCGATCGGCGCCGCCGCCGCCGTCTACCTCGTGGCGGACGCCCGCCGCGCCACGGCGCTCGCCGCGACCGCGGCGGTCCGCGCGCG
>NZ_JALCZC010000126.1:10163-11614 GCF_022690805.1 Anaeromyxobacter sp. SG66 | reverse complement strand
GCGAACCGCCGACGCGGAGGCCGCGCTCGCCGGCGCGCGCGAGAAGATCGACGCGCTCTCGGCGCAGGCCCGTCGCGCCGAGGGCGACGCGGCCGAGGCGCGCCGCCGGGCGGCGGACGCCGAGCGCCGCGCGGAGCTCGCCGAGGCCGAGGCGCGGCGCAAGGGCGAGGAGTCCGCCAAGGCCTCCGGCGCGATCGCCCGCGCGGAGGCGCTCGAGCAGGAGCTCGACGCGCTCCGGACCGACCTCGTCGTCGCGCGCGGAGAGGCCGAGGGCGCCCGCGGCGAGGCGGAGAAGCGCACCGTCGAGCTCCGCAAGCGCGTGCAGGAGCTCGAGGCGGCGAACGCCAAGAACGAGGAGCGCGTGCTCCGCGCCTACCAGAAGATCAAGGGCGACGAGAAGGTGCGCGACAAGGTGCGCAAGGCGCTCGCGATCGCGGCGCAGCTCCTCGACGAGGGTGCGCCGGCGGAGCCGGGAGCGAAGGACCCGCGCGCGGCGCCCCCTCGCGAGTAGCGCGGCCTACCCCAGCGCCTCTTCCTCTTCGTGAAGCTCTCCGTGCAGGCGGAGATCCAGGCCGAAGTAGCGGAGCATCCGCTGCTGGTGGCGCGTGAGGCCGCGGAGCTGGAGGCGTTCGCCGCGCTGCGCGAGATCGCGCGCGACGGCGGCGAGGCCGAAGTCCTGGCAGTCCCGCACCTGCGAGAAGTCGACGACGAGCGCGTCGCTCGAGGGGATCTCGCCGAGCCAGCCGGTGAGGCGCGTCGCGGCCCGCCCGTCGAACGTTCCACCGATACGAATGACCAGCTCCCCGTGCGCGCCTCGCGTCACGTCCATCATCTCGTTCACCTCGCGATTGCGAGCGTCTAGGGTGTGGCCGCCCTCCCGGGCGGTCAACTTCCGACCCCAAGCGAGCCCCACTGCGACGCGGTCTCGCGGGGTTTCACTCGCCTGTTCGCGAATCGTGCTCGGCCGTTTAGTGCGTCTCGGCTCCGGGGATCTCCTGCGACATCTCGTCGCCGCCGCTCGCGGCCCGCATGGCGCCGAGCGCGGCTCCGATCGCGATCAGGTTCGTGGGCGAGAGCGCCGCGCGCGCCGCCGCCTTCACGAACGGGCGCATGACCGGCCACAGCCCGCCTCCGAGGACGAACCCGGCCGCGGCGGCGACCCCCAGGACGGCCATCGGCCGCTCCTGCATGTGCCGCTCGAGCTCGACCTGCTCGGCGAACCGCGTCACCGCGTCGCGGGCCTGGCGGCTCACCGACTTCAGCGTCTCGCCCACCTCGTTCATGTCGTCCATCGCCGCCATGTCTCCCGCCCCCCTCGTCCCTCGGTCGTCCATGGGCGCGCTCAGGTCCGCGACATGAGCCTGCCGAGCACGAAGCCCAGCCCGGCGGGGGGGGCGGGGGCCCCCCCCGGGCCGGCGCCGGCCCCCGGGCGGGCGGGGGGGCCCGCCCCC
>NZ_JALCZC010000126.1:0-10153 GCF_022690805.1 Anaeromyxobacter sp. SG66 | reverse complement strand
GCCCGGGGCCGGCCAGGGCCGCGCTCCGGGCCGCGACATGCGCCGGCCGCCCCCCCCCCCCCCCCGGGCGGCCCCCCCCCCCCCCGCGACCGGGCGCTCGCGCGCGAAGTTCCGGACGATCTCGCCCGCGTCCTCCGCGTACCCGCGGAGCTCCTCGATCCGATCCTGTACGTCCTGGGCGATGTCGCCCGCACCTTGCCTCATGTGCGACACGGTGCTGCCGCCGTTCTCCATGTGCCAACCTCGAGCGTGAAAGGGATCCTCTCGGCAAGGTAGAGGCAACGTGCCGGACGCGCCAAAGCCCCGTGGAGGCGGCGGCGGCGGTCCGGACGGGCGTCCCGGTGGCCGGCGGATCGTCCTGCACCCCCCCGGGGCTCGAGGCTCGCGACGGAGCGCCCGGGCGGGCGGCGGGCCTCAGCGGCGCGCCGCGCGCCGCCGACGTACGGCTCCGAGGAGCTCCGTCAGCTCGGCGATGCCGAGCGCGCGCGCGGCGGCGAGGTAGGCGAGGCCTCCCGCGGCTACGGGGACGAGCCCGAGCGAGAGCTGGCGCCCGAGCCCGCCCCCCGCGCCGAGCAGGCGCGAGAGCCCATGCTCGGTCGCCCACGCGGCGACGCCGAGCACGGCGGTCGCGACGAGCACGCGCCCGAGCTGGGCCGCGATCCCGACGCCGCCCAGGCCGCCGTGGCGGCGCCGCCAGGCGAAGGCGAGCACGAGGAAGTTCACCCCGGCGGCGATCGAGGTCCCGAGCGCCACGCCGCGGAAGCCGAGCACGGGCCAGAGCGTCACGTTGAGCGCCACGTTCGACGCCATCCCGAGGACGCTGCCGACGACCGGCACCCGCGCCTCGTCGAGCGCGTAGAAGGCGGGCGCGAACACCTTCACGCCCGAGTACGCGTACAGCCCGATCGCGTAGAACACGAGCGCCTGCGCCGTCGCCGCCGTGTCCTCCGGGCGGAATCGGCCGTGCTCGTAGATCATGGAGATGATCGGGCGCGCCAGGACCGCGAGCCCCACCGCGGACGGCACGTTCAGGAACGCCACGTGCCGCATCGCCGCCCCGAGTGTCGCCTTCACCGCCGGCATGTCGCGCGCGGCGGCGCGCTGCGCGACCCCCGCCCCCGCCACCGTCGCGATCGCGACGCCGAACACGCCGAGCGGGAGCTGCATGAGCCGGAAGGCCATCTGCAGCCACGTGTTCGCGCCCACCTGGTGCGACGCGAAGACCGTGTTCACGAGGATGTTCACCTGGGTCGCGGAGAGGCCGACGACCGCGGCCCCCATGAGCCTGCCGATCCGGCGCAGCCCCGGGTCGGCGAGCGCGTCGCGCGCCAGGGTCGGCCGGATCCGGAAGCCGAGCGCGTGGAGCGCCGGGAGCTGGGCGGCGAGCTGCATCACCCCGCCGACCATCGTCCCCACCGCCCAGCCGACCACCGCGCGCTCGGGCGGCCAGCCCGCCGCCCACAGCCCGAGCCCCACCGCGATGGAGCCCACGTTGAAGAGCGCGGGGGCGATCGCCGGCGCGGTGAAGCGGCTCTGCGCGTTCAGCATGCCCATCGCCACCGCGGCGAGCGACACGAGGAGCAGGAAAGGCATCATGATCCGCGCGAGCAGCGCGGCGAGGCCGGACGCCTCGAGGCCCGGCGCGATCACCGCCACGAGCCCGCCCGCGAAGACGACCCCGAGCGCGGTGAGGATCCCGACCGCGAGGAGCACGAGCGCGACGACGGCGTTCCCGAGCCGGTAGGCGGCCTCGCGGCCGCGGTTCCGGTGCGCGTCGGCGAACGCCGGGACGAACGCGGAGGAGAGCGCCCCCTCCGCGAAGAGGTCCCGCAGGAGGTTCGGGATCCGGAACGCGACCACGAAGGCGTCGGAGAACCGGTTCGCGCCGATGAGGATCGCGAAGAGCTGGTCCCGCGCGAGGCCGAGGACGCGCGAGATCATGGTCGCGGCGGACAGCCACAGCGCCCGGCCCACGCGCACCGGCGCGGCCGAGGTGGCCCCCGAGGCTGCGCCCGGGGTCGCGCCCGCGGGCGCCTGCGTCGGTTGCGTCATCTGGGTCGTGGTCCCTGCTCGGCGGCGGCCGCTAGTGCTTGCCCATCGCGGGGCCGCGCGCGGCGGCCTCCTTCTTCATCAGGAAGGACTTCGCCTGCGCCTGGATCGTCTGGGGGACGTTCCGGTCTCGGGCGAGCTCCTTGATGTCCTTCTCCTGCAGCGTGTACATCATCTTCAGCGCCGTCGGCAGCGGGACCTTCGGGTTCTTCACGAGCGAGATCTTGATCGCGTAGGTCCGCGTGAACTCCCGGTTCGAGTAGATGTACCGGAGCACGTCCGAGCTCACCGTCCGCGAGTTGGCGAGGCCGAGGATCTCACCGTCCGTGATGCGGGGGCTCGTCGCGGCCGCCATCGACACGAGCTTGTTGGAGTCGCGCAGGAGGAGCGTGCGCGCCTCCTTGTTGCCGAGGGTGGCGAGCTTGATCTTCTCGGCCACCGACATGCGCATGACCCGCTGCGTGATGTTGAGCTTCTTCTTCTCGTCCTCGGCCGTCTGCGCCGCCGCGGCCGCGCCCTGCTCCTGGGCCAGCTCCGCGCCGTAGTCGCGCATCAGGGCGGCCGCGGTCTCGACCGGCTCGGGCGCCCTCGCGCTCGGGTCCACCCCGTGGATCCGCACGTGCGCCGCGACGAGCTGCGGGACGTCGAGCAGCGTGAGGCCGTTCCGGACGCAGAAGTCGCACGCGCCGTCCACCGTCGAGGCGAGCGCGCTCGGGTTCCGGCACAGGGCGCGGATGATCTCGTCGCAGCGCAGGAGCCTGAGCTCGTTCTGGCGGACGATGTCGACGAGCCGCTGCGACACCGAGGCCGCGAGGCGCGCCACGGTGGCGTCCGGCGTCGCCGGGTTGAGGAGCACGAGCTCGAGCGCGGCGTCCTTGCCGGCGAGCCTGTCGGCGAGCCAGTCGAGGACCTGCCCCGGGACCCCCTCGGCGCGCAGGGCCACGCCCCAGAGCTTGTCGGGGAGCCCCTCCGCCGTCTTCTGCGCCGTGGCGGCGACGGTCGCGTCGCCGTCGAACGACAGGAACCAGAGGAGCGTGACGAGGTCCCCGGGCGCGACGGCGGGGACGAGCCCCTTCGCGCCCATCGTCCGCAGCGCCGCCGGCGCCTTCTCGTCGGCGTGCTTCTGGAGCGGCTTCGGCAGCGTGTCGAGCGGCAGCGGACACCCGGGCATCTCGGCTCCTAGACGACGGCTCGCGATCCGATCGGATCGTCCGTTCAGGGCGCCTCCGGCGCCTCGGCCGGTGAGCCGAGCGCGACGGGCGACACCTCGTAGACCGGCGCGCGGCGCCGGCGCCAGCGGTGGCGCAGCTTGCCGAGCGTCCGGTTGAGGGGGTTCTTGCGGGAGAGGAACGGCAGCACCGGGTCGCTCCGGGTGCCGAGCGCCTCCCGGGCGGCGAGGAGCCGGACGTCGCGGGGCCACAGCTCGAGCCCGCGCGCGATGGCGCGGACGGAGCGGTCGCGCTGGTTGAGGGCGAGGTGCACCCGCGCCAGGTTGAGCAGGAGCTCCGGGTCCGGGCCCGAGGCGCGCACCGCCTGGTCGCACAGCGAGACGCCCAGGTTCGAGTTCCGCTCGACGAGGACGAGGGTGACGCCGTACCAGGACATCGCCCGCGGCGCGCGCGAGTCGCGCCGGAACGCGCGCTCGAAGGCGGCGTGGGCGCCGTCGACGTCGCGGGCGGCGAACGCGGCGAGCCCCTCCTCGAGGGCGGCGTCGCCCGCCGGCTCGGGGGCGGCCCGTGGCGGGGAGAGGGGCTCCGTCACCGGTTCCGCTCGTGGAGGAGGCGCAGGCCGTCGAGCGTGAGGTGCTCGTCCACCTCGGTGATGGTCTTCGAGACGCCGGCGATGAGCGCGGCGAGCCCGCCGGTGGCGACCACCTTGGGGCCGAAGCCGAGCTCGTCCGCCATCCGCGCGCAGATCCCGTCCACCAGGCCGACGTAGCCGTACACGAGGCCGCTCTGGATGGACGCGACGGTGTTCTTGCCCACCACGTGCGGCGGCTTCTGGAACTCGACGCGCGGGAGCTTCGACGCGTGCCGGAACAGGGCGTCCATCGAGATGGCGATGCCGGGGCAGATCGCGCCGCCCAGGTACTCGCCCTTCGGCGAGACCGCGTCGAACGTGGTCGCGGTGCCGAAGTCGACCACGATGAGCCCGCAGCGCCACCGCTCGTACGCGGCGACCGCGTTCACCACCCGGTCCGCCCCGACCTCGCGCGGGTTCTCGTACAGGATGGACATCCCGGTCTTCACGCCGGGGCCGACGAAGAGCGGCTTCACCTTGAAGTACCGGAGCGACATCTGCTCCAGGGTGAAGGCGAGGGGCGGCACGACGCTCGAGATCGCCACCGCCGTCACGGCCGCGGGGTCGAGCCCGGCGGCGGCGAAGAGCTGGCGGGCCAGGATGCCGTATTCGTCGTAGGTCCGGGTGTGGCTCGTCTCGATCCGCCAGTGATGGCGGAGCGAGGCGCCCTCGTAGGCACCCAGGACGGTGTTGGTGTTGCCGACGTCGATGGCGAGCAGCACGGCCGGAGCCTAGCGTCGCCTCCCAGCCGGGGTCAACGCGGTCGGCGCCTCCCGGGCCGCTATCGCGGCCGGAGCAGGGCGACGTCGCCCGAGAGGATCCGCTCCACGCCCGCGCGCCCGCGCACGAGGAGCGCGCCGGTCGCGTCGATGTCCTCGGCGATCCCCACGATCTCGCGCCCGTCCGTCCTCACGGTCACCTCGCGGCCCAGGGTGACGGAGCGCTCGCGCCAGGCCTCGCGGATGACGCCGAACCCCTCCTCCGCGTGCCGGTCGATCCAGTCCTCGAGCGCGGTGAAGCAGGCGGCCGCGAAGAGCGCGCGGGGCGCGGGGGTGCGGCGCTCGATGGCGAGGCTCGTCGCCTCCGCGCGCAGCTCCTCCGGGAAGTCCTCCGCGCGCGCGTTCACGTTGACCCCGACGCCGATCACGACCCAGTGGACGCGGTCCGGCTCGGCGGCGAGCTCGGTGAGGATGCCGGCGAGCTTCCTCCCCGACGCGAGGAGGTCGTTCGGCCACTTGATCCCCGCCTCCACCCCCGCCTGGCGGATCGCCTCGCAGATCGCGATCGAGGCGACGAGCGTCAGCTCGGGAGCGCGGGCCGGCGAGAGGTCGGGCCGGAGGATCGCGGAGAAGTAGAGGTTACGGCGCGGGGGCGAGACCCACGCCCGGCCGCGGCGCCCCCGGCCGGCGGTCTGCGTCTCGGCGACGACGATGGTCCCGTGCTCGGCGCCCGCCTCGGCGAGCTCCTTGGCGCGGTCGTTCGTCGAGCCGAGCTCCTCGTGGCAGTGCAGCTCCCGGCCCAGGTCGTGCGTGTTGAGCAGCGGCCGGAGCTCCAGCGCGGTGAGCCGGTCGGGGACCTCCGCGAGGCGGTACCCGCGCGCGGGCACGGCGTCGATGCGGTAGCCCTGCGCGCGGAGCGCGTCCACGTGCTTCCAGACGGCGGCGCGGGTGAGGCCGAGCTTGCCGGAGATGGCCTCGCCCGAGACGAACTCGTCGCCCGCCTCCGCCAGGAAGGCGAGCACCAGCTCCTCGCTGCTCGAGGCCTCCGCCATGCTGCGAGGACGCTACGCGAGCTCGAAGGAGATGTCGACCGCCCGGGCCGAGTGCGTGATGGCACCCATCGAGACGAAGTCGACCCCGGTCGCGGCGACGCGCGGGAGCCGCTCCAGGGTCATGTTCCCGCTCGCCTCGAGGAGCACGCGGCCGTTCGCGCGACGGACCGCTTCGGCCATCGCGGCGTCGTCCATGTTGTCGAGCAGGACGATGTCCGCGCCCGCCGCCACGGCCGCCTCGAGCCCCGGGAGGTCCACCACCTCGACCTCGATCTTGAGCATCGCGCCGGCCTGGGCGCGGGCGCGGCGCACCGCCTCGGCCACCCCGCCGCAGGCCGCGACGTGGTTGTCCTTGATGAGGATCCCGTCGCCGAGGGCGAAGCGGTGGTTCTTCCCCCCGCCGGCCCGCACCGCGGCCTTCTCGAGCATGCGCCAGCCCGGGGTGGTCTTGCGCGTGTCGAGGAGGCGCGTCCGGGTGCCGCCGGCCGCGAGCGCGTCGACGCAGCGGCGCGTCGCGGACGCGACGCCGGACAGGCGCTGCAGGAAGTTGAGCGCGGTGCGCTCGGCGGCGAGGAGCGCGCGGACCGGCCCCGTGGCCACGCCGACCACCTCGCCGCGGAGGGCGCGCGCCCCGTCCGCTCGATCGAAGCGGCACTCGGCGCCGAGCCGCTCGAAGACCCGGACGGCGACGGCCGTCCCGGCGAGGGTCAGCTCCTCCTTGACGAGGAACTGCCCCTCCCCCATCGCAGCCGGGTCGATCGTGGCCTCGCTCGTGACGTCCCCGAGGAGCAGGTCCTCCTCGAGCGCGAGATCGACGAGGCGCTCCGCGTGGGCCGAGAGCCGAGGCATCCCGCGGTGCTACTTCCTGCCGCGCCGCGCCGCCGCCTTGCGAGCGCCCTTCTTCGCGGCCGTCTTGCGCGCCGGGGCCTTCACGACGCGCTTCGCAGCCGCCTTCTTGCCGCCGCGAGCCGCCGCCTTGCGAGCGGGGGCCTTCTTCGCGGCCACCTTCTTGCCGCCGCGGGCCGGCTTCGCGGCGACCTTCTTGGCCGCGGCCTTCTTCGCCGGCTTGCGGGCGGAGCGGCGCGCCGGCTTCTTCTCCTTGCGGAGGCCCTCGATGCCGGAGACGACCGCGCTCGAGGCTGCCTTCGCGATCTCCGTCGCGGTGGCGACCACCTTCTCGACGGCCCCGGCGACCGCCGTCTGCACCTGACCGGCGGCCTCCTGGACGGCCGCGGCCGGCGTGGACGGCGACTCCTCGGTCGTGGGCTTCTGCTCGTTCTGGTTCTCCATGGATTGCCTCCTCGTGGAAAGCGTCTCGGAACCCGAGAGCATTGCACGATGCGCTTCGAGCTTGTGCTTTTTTTCGCGAAGCTCGACGAGCCGCGCGCGGTCCTTCTCGACCACCTCCGCCGGCGCCTTCGCGACGAAGCTGGGGTTCTCGAGCTTCTTCCCGACCGAGGCGAGATCCTGATCCAACTTGGCGATTTCCTTCTCGATTCTCGCCGCTTCCGCAGCGAGATCGATCGCGCCGGCGAGGCCGACGCGGACCTCGAAGCCGGCGCCGACGGCCACCGCGCTCTGGCCGCGCTTCGCGGGGACCGCCCCGTCGGAGAGCACGCGCGCGTCCTTCACATTGGCGAGCCGGTGAATGCGGCCGAGCTCCTCGCGAACGGTCGCCTCGGCCTCCGCGTCGAGCGAGCCGAGCTCCACGTCTTCGAGCACGACCTTGAACGGGATGTTCATCTCCCCGCGGATGTTGCGGATGGCGTCGACGACGCCGATCACCGGGCCGAACCCGCGCTCGGCGGCCTCGTCCACCTCCGCCGCGCGCGGGTAGCGCGCCGCCAGGATCGAGTCGGGCCAGCCGTCCGCGCCGACGCGCGCGCGGAGCACGTGCCAGAGCTCCTCGGTGATGAACGGCATGAAGGGATGCAGCAGGAGGAGCGCGGTCTTGAGCGTGTGCGTGAGCGTCGCCTGCGCCGCCGCCTTCTTGCCGGCGTCGTCGCCGTAGAGCGCCTCCTTGGCGAGCTCGATGTACCAGTCGCAGAGCTCGCCCCACACGAACTGGTAGACCGTGCTCGCCGCCTCGTTGAAGCGGAACCCCTCGAGCGCCGCGAGGGTGTCGTTCACGGCGCGCTGCGTGCGCGCCAGGATCCAGCGATCGGCGGCGGTCATCGCGAGCTTCGTCGGGTCCACGTCGCGGTGGACGTGGCCCTCGAGGTTCATGAGCGCGAAGCGCGTCGCGTTCCAGAGCTTGTTCGCGAACGCGCGGTAGCCCTCGATGCGGTCCTTCGCGAGCTTGATGTCGCGCCCCTGCGCGGTGAGCGCCGCGAGCGTGAAGCGGAGCGCGTCCGCGCCGTACTGCTCGGTGATGACGAGGGGGTCGATCACGTTCCCCTTCGTCTTCGACATCTTCTGGCCCTTCTCGTCCCGCACCATCGGGTGCAGGTACACCGTCCGGAAAGGCACCTCGCCCATGAAGTGGATCCCCATCATCATCATCCGGGCGACCCAGAAGAAGATGATGTCGTGCCCCGTCTCCATGACGGACGTGGGGTAGAACGTCTCGAGCGTCTTCGTCCGGTCCGGCCAGCCCATGGTCGAGAACGGCCAGAGCGCCGACGAGAACCAGGTGTCGAGCACGTCCTCGTCCTGGCGCAGCGCTCCCTTGCCGCAGGTGGCGCACGCGGACGGCGTCTCGCGCGCGACGGTGACGTGGCCGTCCGGACAGTACCAGGCCGGGATCTGGTGGCCCCACCAGAGCTGGCGGCTGATGCACCAGTCGTGGATGTTGCGCATCCACGCCATGTACGTGTTCGTCCACTGCTCCGGGATGAAGCGCGTCCGCCCCTGCTCCACCGCCTCGATCGCCGGCCGCGCGAGCGGCTCGATCTTCACGTACCACTGGTCGGAGAGGAGCGGCTCGAGCACGGTCTGCGAGCGCTGGCAGCGGCCGAGCGGGAGGACGTGCGGCTTCGTCCCGCGATCGAGCCCCTTCTCGGCGAGGAGGCGCTTCACCTCCTCGCGCGCGTCGAACCGATCCCGGCCGGCGAGCGGCCCGGCCGCCTCGGTCATCCGCCCGTCGAGCCCGATGACCGTGAGCTGCTCGAGCCCGTGGCGCTTGCCGACCTCGAAGTCGTTGAAGTCGTGCGCGGGCGTCACCTTCACGGCGCCGGTGCCGAACTTCGGATCGACGAGGATGGCGTCGGCGACGATCGGGATCTCGCGATCGAGGAGGGGGTGGCGCACCTTCTTGCCGACGAGCCCCCGGTAGCGCTCGTCCTCCGGGTGGACGGCGACGGCGGTGTCGCCGAGCATCGTCTCCGGCCGGGTGGTGGCGACGACGATCTCGCCGGAGCCGTCGGCGAGCGGATAGGCGAACGACCAGAGCTCGCCGGGGTGCGCCTCCTCGTGCTCGACCTCGAGGTCGGAGAGCGCGGTGCGGCAGTCGGGGCACCAGTTGATGAGCTTCTTCTCGCGGTAGACGAGCCCCTCCTCGTGCAGGCGCACGAAGACCTCGCGCACGGCGCGGGAGGACCGCTCGTCCATCGTGAAGCGCTCGCGCTCCCAGTCGAGGGAGGCGCCGAGCGCCTTGTGCTGCTCGCCGATGCGCGAGCCGAAGCGCTCCTTCCACGCCCACACGCGGCGGAGGAACTCCTCGCGGCCGAGGTCGTGGCGGCTCACCTTCTCCGTCTTCTTGAGCTCCTTCTCCACGATCATCTGCGTGGCGATGCCGGCGTGATCGGTGCCGGGGAGCCACAGGGTGTTGAAGCCGCTCATCCGCTTCCAGCGGATGAGGACGTCCTGCAGGGTCGCCGTGAGCGCGTGGCCGAGGTGCAGGGAGCCCGTCACGTTCGGCGGCGGCAGCACGATCGAGAACGGCGGGCGCGTGCGGTCGTTCTCGTCGCCGTGGAAGTAGCCGCGCTCGAGCCAGAAGGGATACCAGCGGGCCTCGACCTCGCGGTGCTCGTAGCCCTTCGCGAGCTCGGTCCGGTTGTCGTTCTCCATGACGTCTCGATTCGCCCTCCCGCCCGGCGTGCGGACGGGAGGGCCTGATGAGGTTGTCCTTGCGGGATGGCGCCGGGCGCTCAGCCCTGGCGCGACTTCACGAGGCGGTCGAGGTTCTCGCGGATGATCGTCTCCGCGAGCTCGGGTACCACCTCCCATACGATGCGCTCGATGACCTCGCGGGAGGCCTTCGAGAGCGCGTCGCGGAGCGCCGTCTCGCCGCCGTCGGCGGCGGAGGCCGCGGCGGGCGCGTGGCCCGTCGTGGCCGCAGGCGGCACGAACTCGTGCATCGGAGCGAGCTCCGGCGCGGGCGCCTCGGCCGGCGGCAGCTCGATCGGCGCGGGCGCGCGCGGCGCCGCGTCGAGCCCGAGGCCGAGGCCGAGGTCGAGCGGCTCGTGGCGCGCCTGCGCCGCCTCTCCCATGTCCACGTCGCTCCAGTCGTCGTCCTGGCGCGGCGCGACGACGGGCGCGGGCTGGGCGGGCGTTCCGAAGCCGAAGGGATCCTTGCGCACCGGCGCGGGCGCG
>NZ_JALCZC010000125.1:0-11827 GCF_022690805.1 Anaeromyxobacter sp. SG66 | reverse complement strand
GCCCTCCCGCACGCGACCCGGGCCGCGGCGCTCGCCGTGGCCCTCCGCCCGCTCGCTCCGTCCGCCCGTCCCGGTCCGCGCGGCGCGCCGGCGTTCCGCGCCCGGCCCTGCGGCGCGGACCTCGGGGCGCGGCGGGCCCGGGGAGGCGTGCCGACGAGGTAGCGGCCAGCCGTTTCCGCGGGTTAGACTCCGCCGCGATGGACGCGATCCGCGTCGGGGCCCTCCTCGACGACAAGAAGTTCGACCTCCGGCTCACCCTCGTCGCGGGCAAGCAAGGGCTCTCGCGCCGCATCAGCTCCGCCCGGATCCAGAAGCCCGGGCTCGTGCTGGCCGGCTTCACCGAGAACCTCCACCGCGAGCGGGTCCAGGTGTTCGGCAACACCGAGATGAGCTACCTGCAGACGCTGCCGCGCGAGCGCGCGGTGGACGTCCTGCGGAGCTTCTTCTCCGCCGACATCGCCTGCCTCGTCGTGACGAAGGGGCTCGAGGTGCCGCCCGAGATGGCGGCCGCGGCCGACGAGTCCGGGGTGCCGCTCCTGCGCACGACGCACCTCAGCTCGACCTTCATCGAGGGCGTCCAGAACTACCTCGAGGACATCCTCACCGCGCAGACCTCGATGCACGGGGTGCTGCTCGACGTCTTCGGCGTCGGCATCCTGCTCCTCGGCAAGTCGGGCATCGGCAAGAGCGAGATCGCGCTCGACCTCGTCATGCGCGGCCACCGCCTCGTCGCGGACGACATCGTCGACGTGAAGCGGCGTACGCCCGACTCCGTCTACGGCGCCGGCTCCGAGATCATCAAGCACCACATGGAGATCCGCGGGCTCGGGATCATCAACATCAAGGATCTCTTCGGCGTCGCGTCCATCCGCGAGCGGAAGAAGATCGAGATCGTCCTCGAGCTCGTGGAGTGGGATCCCAGCGTGGAGTACGACCGCCTGGGCGTCGAGGAGAAGAAGTTCCGCATCCTCGACGTGGAGATCCCGATGCTCATCGTCCCGGTCCGTCCGGGCCGCAACATGACCACCATCGTCGAGGTCGCGGCGCGCAACCACCTCCTGAAGCTCCAGGGCCACCACTCGGCCCGGGAGTTCCAGGAGCGGCTGAACCGCGCGATCGCGCTCGCCCCCGGCGGGCGAGTCGGGGAGCTGGACGTCGAATGATCGAGAACGCGAACCACGGCGCGGCGGAGGTCGTGATCCTCACCGGCGTGTCCGGCTCGGGGAAGTCCACCGCGCTCCGCGCGCTCGAGGACGCCGGCTTCTACTGCGTCGACAACCTGCCCATCCTGTTCCTCGAGAAGCTGCTCGAGCTCTCGGGCCACACCGCCGGCGAGGTGTCGCGCCTCGCGCTCGTCGTCGACGCGCGCGAGGGGCGCTTCCTCGCCGACGCCCCGCGCGTCATCCAGGAGATCCGCCAGCAGGGGGCGGACGTCGAGGTGCTGTTCCTCGACGCCTCCGACGAGTCCCTCGTGCGCCGCTACTCGGAGACGCGGCGGCGCCACCCGCTCGCCGGCGAGACCGGCACCGTCCCCGACGGCATCGCCGCCGAGCGCCGCGCCCTCGCCGCGCTGAAGGCGATCGCCGACGAGGTGATCGACACGACGACGCTGAACGTCCACGAGCTGAAGCGGCTCGTCACCCGGCGCTTCGGGTCCTCGGAGGGCGCCCGGCTCGGCGTCACGGTGGTTTCGTTCGGGTTCCGCTTCGGCCTGCCCACCCACGCCGACCTCGTGCTCGACGTGCGGTTCCTCCCGAACCCCTACTTCATCCCCGAGCTGAAGTCGCACCCGGGCACGGACCCGCGCGTGGCGAGCTTCGTGCTCGGCCAGGCCGACGCGAAGGCCTTCCTCGAGCGCACCGTCGACCTGCTCGGCTTCCTGCTCCCGCGCTACCGCGCCGAGGGGAAGAGCTACCTCACGATCGCGATCGGCTGCACCGGCGGAAAGCACCGCTCGGTGGCGCTCGCCGGCGCGCTCTCGGAGCGGCTGGAGGCGGGCGGCCAGCCGGTCCGGCTGTGGCACCGGGACGTGGAGAAGGAGTAGGGCGCCGGCACCGCTGGCCCCCGGGGGCGCGCGAGGCTATGGTACGCCCGCGCCGGGGGAGGAGCATCCTGATGGTCGGTCTCGTCGTCGCCACGCACGGCAATCTCGCGCAGGAGCTGCTCCGCACCGCGGAGGGCATCGTCGGTCGCCTCGAGCAGTCCGAGGCGGTGAGCATCGGCGCGGGCTCGTCCATGGAGGACTGCCGCGCCCGCCTGGGCGAGGCCGTGAAGCGCGTGGACGCAGGCGAGGGCGTGCTCGTCCTCACCGACATGTTCGGCGGCACCCCGGCGAACCTCGCGCTCACCTTCCTCGACGAGAAGCTCGAGGTGGTCACCGGCGTGAACCTCCCCATGGTGCTGAAGCTCGCCACTGCCCGGGCGGAGAGCCTCGGCCTCCACGCCACCGCCGAGCTCCTCACCGGCTACGGCCAGAAGAACATCACGCTCGCGTCCGAGCTCCTGCGCACCCGGGCACGCACGAGCCGTTCGTCGTGAATCGCGCAGCCCGCGCAGCCGTCTCTACCCCGTGATCTCCCTCGTCCGCGTCGACAACCGGCTCCTCCACGGCCAGGTGCTCGAGACCTGGCTCCCTCGCCTGGGGGTGAAGGAAGTGGTCGTGGCGGACGACGAGGCCGCGTCGAGCGTGCTCGCCCGCGCGGCGATGACCCTGTGCGTCCCGCCCGAGCTGCCGGTGCGGATCGAGCCGCTGCGGGCGATCGACTTCGGGGCGCTCGCGGAGTCCGACCGGCCCGTGCTCGTGCTCGTGCGCGACGTCGCCCAGCTCGCCGAGGCCCGCGCCGCCGGCCTCACGCCGGCGCGGGCGCGGCTCCTCAACGTGGGCAACGTGCACTTCGGCCCGGGGCGCAGGGCCGTCACGCCCTCGGTTTTCCTGTCGGAGGACGAGATCCGGACGCTGCGCGAGCTGGCCGCGGCGGGCTTCGAGGTGGAAGCCCGCTCGGTGCCCACCGAAGCCCCCGCGGGGATCGACGAGATCGAACGCCGGTACGCCGCGGCCCGTTAGGTTACACTGCTTGGGCTTGTCCTACCTCGTCCTAGGGGTCGTCGCGGGCCTCGCCGCGATCGAGCGCAAAGGCTTTCTGCAGGCCATGCTCTCGCGGCCCATCGCGCTCGCGCCGATGACCGGCTGGGCGCTCGGCGATCCGCACGGCGGTCTCCTCGTCGCCCCACCGCTCGAGCTGCTCTGGCTCGGCGCGGTGAACCTCGGCGCGGCGTTGCCGGTGCACGAGGCGCTCGGCACGGTGGCCATCACGGGCGGCGCGGTCCTCGCCGGGCGCGCGCTCGGCGTGGGCGTCTCGCCGGAGGTGGCGATCCTGGCCGTGCTGCTCTGCGCGCCGCTCGCCCACCTCGGGCGCGTCGCGGACCGCTTCGTCGAGCTCTGGAACGATCGGCTGGCGGTGCGCGCCGAGGCCGCCCTCGCGGGGGGCGATGCGCGCGCCGCGGTGCGCTGGAACCTCCACGGGCTCGTGGCCCCGTTCGCCGTCGCCGC
This sequence comes from Anaeromyxobacter sp. SG66, assembly GCF_022690805.1. Lineage (NCBI taxonomy): Bacteria > Pseudomonadati > Myxococcota > Myxococcia > Myxococcales > Anaeromyxobacteraceae > Anaeromyxobacter > Anaeromyxobacter sp. SG66. Next base: position 8,277 of record NZ_JALCZC010000125.1, on the reverse strand, counting down.
GCTCCTCGCGCCCGCCGGCGCCGCCCTCGCCGCGGTGGTGATCCCCGCGTTCCTGCGCGCGGTGCCCGGCGCGACCGGACCGCTCAGGCTCGGCTTCTTCGCCTTCGCGGCGCTCGCCGCCGCCTCGGGCGCGAAGGCGCTCCGCGCGCGCGAGGCGCCGCGCTTCTTCTACGGCGCCCTGGGCGGCGCGCTCGCGGCGGGGCTGCTCATCGGGGGGGTCCTGTCGTGAGCCCGGCCCGCGTCCCCCCCAGGACGCTCGCCCGCGTGTTCTGGCGTTGCCTGTTCCTCCAGGCCGCCTGGAACCGGCGCGGCATGCAGAACCTCGGCTTCGCCTACGCGATCGAGCCGGCGCTCGCCGCCCTCTATCCGGAGCCCGGGCGGCGGCGCGAGGCGCTCGAGCGCCACCTCCAGTTCTTCAACTGCCATCCGTTCATGGCCGCCGCCATCGTGGGCGGCGCGATCCACCACGAGGAGCGGGTCGCCGCCGGCGAGGAGCCGCCCGGCGCCGCCATCCGCTACAAGACCACGCTGCAGGGGCCGCTCGCGGCGCTCGGCGACGGCTTCTTCTGGACGGCGCTCCGCCCGTTCTGCGGCGCGCTCGGCGCCGCCGGCGCGCTCGTCGTCGGCGTCCCCGCCATCGTGGCGGCCGTCCTCCTCTACAACGTCATCCACCTCTCCCTGCGCCTCGGGCTGTTCCGCGCCGCCTACCGCGGCGGAGACGCCGTCGTCCCGGTGATCGCGCGGCTCGGGCTGCCCCTCGCGGCCGACCGCCTGCGCGCCGCCGGCGTCGCCCTGTGCGGCGTCGCGGCGGCCATCGTCGTCCTCCGCGGCGCGGGCGCGGCGGGGGCCGCGGCCGGGATCGTCGCGGCGCTCGTGGCCGGGACCGGCTACGCCGCGCTCGCCCGCGGCGCGCGCCTCCTCCCCACCGCCTACGTCGCCGCCCTCGCGGGCATCGCGGTGGCGGTGGCGGGCCACCTCCACTGGAGCAGCTAGCCGCATGCCGAGGCACGAGCGCACCTTCGTCATCGTCAACTCGCTGGGGCTCCACGCCCGCGCCGCGGCGCAGCTCGTCCAGACGGCGAACCGCTTCCGCTCCGAGATCCACGTCGAGAAGGACGGGATGCAGGTGAACGGGAAGAGCATCATGGGCGTGCTCACGCTCGCGGCCGCGAAGGGCTCCTCCATCGTCGTGCTCGTGGAGGGAGAGGACGCCGACTCGGCGATGACCGCGCTCGCGAAGGTGATCGAGAACGGGTTCGGAGAGAAATGACGCCGGCCTCCGCCTCCATCCTCGTCGGCATCGCCGCGTCCCCCGGGATCGCGATCGGGCGCTGCTGGCCGGTGGACCGGCGGCGGGTGCGCGCGCCGAAGCGGCGGCTCGCCCCGGAGGAGGTGGAGAGCGAGCTCGCCCGGCTGCGCACCGCGCTCGAGATCTCGGATCTGCAGCTCGCGGAGGTGCGCGAGAAGGTGGAGCGGGCGCAGGGGGCGCAGGGCGGCGCCGAGCACACCGCCATCATCGACATGCACCGGATGATGCTGAAGGACGAGATGCTCGTCCTCGAGGCGCAGCGGCTCATCCGGGAGGACCGCATCAACGCGGAGTGGGCGGTGAAGCGGGCCGTCCGCAAGATCAAGAGCGCCTTCCACGAGCTGGCGGACGAGTACTTCAAGGAGCGCCGCGCCGACGTGGACTACGTCGGCGAGCGCGTCATCAAGAACCTCCTCGGCCAGGCGCCCGACGTGGAGGAGCCGCCGCCCGAGGGCGCGATCATCGTCGCGCACGACCTCTCGCCGGCCGACACCGCGCTCCTGCTCCACGAGCGCAAGGTCGCCGCGTTCGTGACCGACACCGGCGCGAAGACCTCGCACACCGCCATCGTCGCGCGCGCCCTCGAGGTGCCGGCGGTGGTGGGGGTGGGGCGCATCACCACGCTCGCCAGCCGCGGCGACTGGATCGCCGTCGACGGCAGCCGCGGCGTGGTGGTGATCAACCCGTCCCCCGGCGACCGCGTCGAGTACGAGGTCGCGCGGGAGCGGTTCCTCGAGGCGGAGCAGGTGCTGCTCCGCACGCGCGATCTCCCCGCCCGCACGCTCGACGACGTCACCGTGCGGCTCGCCGGCAACATCGAGTTCGTCGAGGAGGTCCCGAGCCTCGTGGCGCACGGCGGCGAGGCGGTGGGGCTCTACCGCACCGAGTTCCTGTTCCTCGGCCGCCACGACCTCCCCGGCGAGGGCGAGCAGTATCAGAGCTACCGCCGCGTCCTCGAGGCGCTCGCGCCGAAGCCGGTGACGATCCGCACCTTCGACCTCGGCGGCGACAAGCTGCCGGTGGGGATGCGCGTGCCGGCGGAGAACCCCGCGCTCGGCCTGCGGGCGATCCGCTACTGCCTGCGCCAGCCGGAGATGTTCCGCATCCAGCTGCGCGCCCTCCTGCGCGCCTCGGTGCACGGGAACCTCCGCATCATGTTCCCCATGATCTCGGGGGTCGCCGAGCTGCGCGCCGCGCGCCGGCTCCTCGGCGAGGTGCGCGAGGAGCTGCGCCGCGAGGGCGTGGCGGTGCGCGACGACGTGCCGGTGGGGATCATGATCGAGCTGCCCTCCGCGGCGCTCATCGCCGACCGGCTCGCCAACGAGTGCGACTTTTTCTCCATCGGCACGAACGACCTCATCCAGTACGCGCTCGGGATCGACCGCCAGAACAAGGACGTCGCCTACCTGTACAAGCCGCTCCACCTCGCGGTGCTGCGGATGCTGAAGCAGATCTGCGACGCGGCGCAGGCGGTGGGGATCCCGGTCTCGATGTGCGGCGAGATGGCAGGCGAGCCGACCAACGCGCTCGTGCTCATCGGCCTGGGCGTCTCCGAGCTGTCGATGAACGGCTCCGCCATCCCGCTCGTGAAGCGCGTGATCCGCGCCGCGCGCGCCGAGGACGGTCGCGCCCTCGTCGAGCGGCTCCTCTCGTTCACGACCGCCGACGACATCGAGCGCGAGGTGCGCACCGAGATGCTCCGCCGCTTCCCGGAGCTGCTCGAGGCCGAGCCGGCGCTCGGCCCCGTGTCAGGGTAGGGGAAGGACCCCTCGCCCGTCCGCCCGGCGGCACGATCGCGCGCTCCGAAAGCGCGTCCGCAGAGCCGCAAGACGCGCGCGGTGGAGGACCGTCCGTCATATTGACAGGGTCCGCCCCCGCCGCGTACCTTCGCCACCCCCACGCCCACCGGAGAACCCGTCCGATGCCGCACACCGACTACCTCTTCACCTCCGAGTCCGTCACCGAGGGCCATCCCGACAAGATGGCGGACCAGATCTCGGACGCGGTCCTCGACGCGGTGCTCGCGCAGGACAAGAAGGGGCGCGTCGCCTGCGAGACGCTCCTCAAGACCGGCTACGTGATGATCGCGGGCGAGATCACGACGAGCGCCCGCATCGAGTACCCGAAGCTCGCGCGCGAGGTCGTGAAGCGCATCGGCTACGTCTCCGGGGAGATGGGCTTCGACGGCAACACCTGCGGCGTGCTGGTCGCGGTGGACCAGCAGTCGCCCGACATCGGCCAGGGCGTCGACGTCGGCGGCGCGGGCGACCAGGGCATGATGTTCGGCTACGCCTGCGACGAGACGGCGGAGCTCATGCCGGCGCCCATCCAGTACGCGCACGCCGTGACGCGCCAGCTCGCCAAGTCGCGCCGCGCCGGGCTCGACTTCCTCCGCCCCGACGGCAAGAGCCAGGTGACGGTCGAGTACCGCAGCGGCAAGGTCGCGCGCATCGACACGGTGGTGGTCTCGACGCAGCACGCGGAGAGCGTCTCGAACCGCAAGCTCCACGCCGCCATCCGCGAGGAGGTCATCGCGAAGGCGCTGCCGAAGAAGCTCGTCGACAAGAAGACCAAGATCTTCATCAACCCCACCGGCCGCTTCGTGATCGGCGGGCCCATGGGCGACACGGGCGTCACCGGCCGCAAGATCATCGTGGACACCTACGGCGGCATGGGCCGCCACGGCGGCGGCGCCTTCAGCGGCAAGGATCCGTCGAAGGTGGATCGCTCCGCCGCGTACATGGGCCGCCACATCGCGAAGAACGTCGTCGCGGCCGGGCTCGCGCGCCGCTGCGAGGTGCAGGTCGCCTACGCCATCGGCGTCGCCGAGCCCGTCTCGGTGATGGTCGAGACGTTCGGCACCGCCCTCGTCCCGGAGGAGCGCATCGCCCAGGCCGTCCGCGAGGTGTTCGGCCTCACGCCCAAGCAGATCATCGAGGGCCTCGACCTCCTGCGGCCGATCTACGAGAAGACCGCCGCCTACGGCCACTTCGGCCGGACCGAGAAGGAGTTCAGCTGGGAGCGCACCGACAAGAAGGACGCGCTCCGCGACGCCGCCGGCGGCAAGGTCCGCGCGGTCGCCGGCGCCTGAACGGATCTTGCGGGGGCTGCGCCCCCGCCCCGACGACGGCTGGCCGCCGTCCTCGGGGCCCCACCCCTGCTCGCCGGGTACGTGCGCCGCCGCGTGGCGGCTGCGCCGCGAACGCGGCAGCGCCCGGGCGGGCTCGCTGCGCTCGCCGGAATTCGGCCGACGCCCGCCCGCGCCGTCGCCTCCTCGAGGGCCCGCACCCGGAAACGGGGCGGGCCCTCTTCCTTCGTGGGGCGACGGGGCGTCCTTGACCGCCGCGGGGTCCGCGCCATATATCCGTCCATCCGGATGGAACGATGACCGTTGCCGCCCCCGCCCGTCCCCCCGCGGACGCCCTCCTCGGCTGGATGGAGGGGCTCGCCGATCCCACCCGGCTCAGGCTCCTGCACGCCCTCGAGCGCAAGGAGCTCTCGGTCCTCGAGCTCTGCGAGGTGCTGGCGCTGCCCCAGTCCACCGTCTCCCGCCACCTCAAGGTCCTCTCCGGCCAGGGCTGGCTCGTGAGCCGACGGCAGGGGACCCAGAGCCTCTACGGGTTCGCAGAGGACGTCGCGCCGGGCGCCCGCCGGCTCTGGCTCCTCGCCCGCGCGGAGAGCGAGGGCTGGCCGGCGGTGAGGCAGGACGCCGGACGGCTGCAGGCGGTCCGGGCCCGCCGGGACGGCGCCGAGCGCTTCTTCGCGGGCGCGGCGGCGGCGTGGGACAAGCTCCGCGCCGAGGTGTACGGCCCGGGCGTCGCGCGCGAGGCGCTCCTCGCGCTCCTGCCCGCCTCCTGGACGGTCGCCGATCTCGGCTGCGGCACCGGCGCGCTCGCGGCCGACCTCGCGCCGCGCGTGCGCCAGGTGCTCGCGGTCGACCAGTCCGGCGCGATGCTCCGCGCCGCGCGCCGTCGCTGCGCCGCGCTGCCCAACGTCGAGCTGCACGAGGCGCGGCTCGAGGCCCTGCCCATCGCCGACGGGCGCTGCGACGCCGCGCTGCTCGTGCTCGTCCTCGCCTATCTCGACGACCCCGCGCCCGCGCTCCGCGAGGCGGCCCGCGTGCTCGCCCCGGGCGGCCGGCTCGTCGTCGTGGACGCCGCCCGCCACGCCGACGCCGCGCTCCGCCGCCGGATGGGCCAGGTCCGCCCCGGCTTCGCGCCGGAGGAGCTGGAGGCGCTCCTCGCCGCCGCCGGCCTCGCCGCCGTGCGCGTCCGCGCCCTCCCGCCCGAGCCCGGCGCCCGCGGGCCCGGCCTCGTCGTCGCGACGGCCGAGCGCGCCGCGCGCCGCCGCTGACCGAAGATCTTCACGACCCACTACACGAAGCCACGAGCAAGGAGAGCACCATGGCCGTCCCCGCCGCCCGGAAGAAGCAGCTGAAGCCGCCCGCCGCGCCCGTCGAGCACCGCGTGAAGGACCTCGCGCTCGCCGACTGGGGCCGCAAGGAGATCGAGCTCGCCGAGAAGGAGATGCCCGGCCTCATGGCGGTGCGGCGCGAGTACGCGCGCAAGAAGCCGCTCGCCGGCCAGCGCATCACCGGCTCGCTGCACATGACCATCCAGACCGCGGTGCTCATCGAGACGCTCGCGGAGCTCGGCGCCGAGGTGCGCTGGGCGAGCTGCAACATCTTCTCGACCCAGGATCACGCCGCCGCGGCGGTGGTGGTCGGGCGCGGCGGCAGCCCGGAGGCGCCGCGCGGCGTGCCGGTCTTCGCCTGGAAGGGCGAGACGCTCGAGGAGTACTGGGACTGCACCGAGCGGGCCCTCGACTTCGGCGCCGGCAAGGGGCCGACGCAGATCGTGGACGACGGCGGCGACGCGACGCTCCTCATCCACAAGGGCTTCGAGTTCGAGCAGGCCGGCAAGGTGCCGCGCGGCTCCGCCAGCGACTCCGAGGAGTACGCCGTCGTCCTGAAGCTCCTCGCCCGCGAGCTGAAGAAGGACCCGCAGCGCTGGACCCGCGTCGCGAAGGACTGCGCGGGCGTGACGGAGGAGACGACCACCGGCGTGCACCGGCTCTACGAGATGCAGAAGGCGGGCACGCTCCTCTTCCCCGCCATCAACGTGAACGACTCGGTGACGAAGTCCAAGTTCGACAACCTCTACGGCTGCCGCCACTCGCTCGTGGACGGGCTCAACCGCGCGGCCGACGTGATGCTCGCCGGCAAGCTCTGCGTGGTGTGCGGCTACGGCGACGTGGGCAAGGGCTGCGCGCAGGCGCTCCGCGGCCAGGGCGCGCGGGTGGTGGTGACCGAGGTCGATCCCATCAACGCGCTGCAGGCGTCGATGGAGGGCTACCAGGTCGTGCGCGTCGAGGACGTGGTGAAGGAGGCGGACGTGTTCGTGACCGCCACCGGCAACCTCGACGTCATCACCGTCGAGCACCTGAAGCAGATGAAGGACTGCGCGATCGTCGGCAACATCGGCCACTTCGACAACGAGATCGACATCGCGGGGCTGAAGAAGGTGCCGGGCGTGGAGAAGGTGAACATCAAGCCGCAGTACGACGCCTTCGTGTTCCCCGACGGCCACCGCGTGCTCGTCCTCGCCGAGGGCCGGCTCCTCAACCTCGGCTGCGCGACCGGCCACCCCTCGTTCGTGATGTCGAACTCCTTCACGAACCAGACGCTCGCCCAGCTCGAGCTCGCCACGAACCGGGCGGCCTACGAGAAGAAGGTCTACGTGCTCCCGAAGCACCTCGACGAGAAGGTCGCGGCGCTGCACCTCGAGCAGATCGGCGCGAAGCTCACCAGGCTCACGAAGAAGCAGGCGAGCTACCTCGGCGTGCCGCCGAACGGCCCGTTCAAGCCCGATCACTATCGTTACTAGCTCCAGCGCGGGGGCTCGCGGCCGCCACGGTCGCGAGCCCCGCCAGGTCGACGCCGCGAGCGGGGCGGCTCCGGTGGAAGGGCCCCGCGGGCGGGAAGTCCGCGCGTTGATGATCCGGGGACTGTGGACTAGGGTTCGGTCCGCGCATGAGCCTCCTCGCCGCCGTCTTCCTCGGGATCCTCCAGGCCGCGACCGAGTTCCTCCCGGTCTCGTCCACCGCCCACCTGCTCGTGTTCGGCGAGCTGCTCGGTCACGACCTCGCCGATCCGCGCTTCCGCGCGTTCGCCACCATCATCCAGACGGGCACCACCCTCGCGGTGCTCGTGTACTTCCGCACCGAGATCTACGCGCTCGCGGTGGCGGGCCTGCGCTCGCTCGCCCGGCGCCGGCCGCTCGAGACGCCACAGTCGCGCCTCGCCTGGTTCATCGTGCTCGGCACGATCCCCGCGGCCGTGCTGGGCAAGCTGTTCGAGAAGCGCATCGAGGCGCTCGGGAACTGGGTCATCGCCGGCTCGCTCGTCGCGCTCGGGCTCGTGCTCCTCGCCGCGGAGCGGTACGCGCGCCACCTGCGCCACGTCGAGGACGTGCGCGCCGTGGACGCGGTGCTCATCGGCGTCGGCCAGGCGCTGGCGCTCGTCCCGGGCAGCTCGCGCTCCGGCACGACCATCACCACCGGCATGCTGCTCGGCTTCACGCGCGAGGCGGCGGCGCGCTTCAGCTTCCTCCTCTCGGTGCCGATCATCCTCGGCGCGGGGGCCTACAAGCTGTGGAAGACCGTGCCGGTGCTGCGCGGCGAGCCGGGCTGGGCCCTCGCCACGCTCGTCGGCACGGCGGTGTCCGCGGTCGCGGGCTACCTCGTCATCGACTGGCTCCTCGGCTGGCTGCGCACCCGCACCACCCACGTGTTCGTGGTCTGGCGGATCGCCGCCGGCGTCGCGCTCGCGATCCTCATCTGGCAGGGCGTGCTCCCGGCCGGCGAGCACCCGGCGCCGCCCGCGCCGGCGACCGCCGCGGCCCACGCAGGAGCCGCGCCGGCGCCGCTCGGCGCCGCGCTCCGCCGATGAGCCTCGCGGCGCTGCGGAC
>NZ_JALCZC010000124.1:0-11849 GCF_022690805.1 Anaeromyxobacter sp. SG66 | reverse complement strand
CGGGCCATCGCCGGCAGCACCCGCGCCGGTCGAGCCGCCCGCCCTCGCCGCGCCCCCGCCCGCCGCGCCGCGCGCGCGCACCGCCCGGCGCGTGCAGGTGCAGGTCGAGATCGCCGGGTCCTGCCCGGTGCCGGCGGTGCGCGGCTTCCTCGTGGTGAAGAAGCTCGGGGGGCTCGGGCAGGTCGCCGAGGCCCGGCCGTCCGTGGAGGAGCTCCGCGCCGGCCGCATCCCGGGCAAGCGCCTCGAGGTCCTGCTCGACACCGCCGAGCCGCTCCAGGCGGTGGAGCGCGCCCTCGCCCAGATCTCCGACATCGCCGCCGTCACGCTCCGCGAGGCGGAGGCGGAGCGCGCCCCCGCGCCGGCCCCGGCGCCCGCGCGCGAGGGGACGCCCGGGGAGGCGAGCCGCACGGTGCGCGTCCGCACCGAGATCCTCGACGGCTTCCTCGACGCGGTGGGCGAGCTCATCCTCGCCACCGCGCGCATCCGCGAGATCGGCCGGGCGCTGCCGGAGGGCGCCCGCCCGGCGCTCGACGAGGGCGTGGACCGGCTCCACGCGATCGTGAAGGACCTGCACGACAAGGTGATGACGGTGCGGATGACGCCGCTCGCCCTCGTCACCGAGCGGCTCCCGCGCACGGCGCGCGACGTCGCGCGCAAGCTCGGCAAGAGCGTGGAGGTGGAGATCCGCGGCGCGGAGATCGAGCTCGACCGCGCCATCCTGGAGGAGCTGTCGGACCCGGTGCTGCACGTCCTGCGCAACGCCGTCGATCACGGCGTCGAGCTCCCCCACCTCCGGCTCCTCGCCGGGAAGCCCGCCACCGGCGCCCTCGCCATCACCGCTCGCCGCGACGCGCACCGCCCGGCGCGTGCAGGTGCAGGTCGAGATCGCCGGGTCCTGCCCGGTGCCGGCGGTGCGCGGCTTCCTCGTGGTGAAGAAGCTCGGGGGGCTCGGGCAGGTCGCCGAGGCCCGGCCGTCCGTGGAGGAGCTCCGCGCCGGCCGCATCCCGGGCAAGCGCCTCGAGGTCCTGCTCGACACCGCCGAGCCGCTCCAGGCGGTGGAGCGCGCCCTCGCCCAGATCTCCGACATCGCCGCCGTCACGCTCCGCGAGGCGGAGGCGGAGCGCGCCCCCGCGCCGGCCCCGGCGCCCGCGCGCGAGGGGACGCCCGGGGAGGCGAGCCGCACGGTGCGCGTCCGCACCGAGATCCTCGACGGCTTCCTCGACGCGGTGGGCGAGCTCATCCTCGCCACCGCGCGCATCCGCGAGATCGGCCGGGCGCTGCCGGAGGGCGCCCGCCCGGCGCTCGACGAGGGCGTGGACCGGCTCCACGCGATCGTGAAGGACCTGCACGACAAGGTGATGACGGTGCGGATGACGCCGCTCGCCCTCGTCACCGAGCGGCTCCCGCGCACGGCGCGCGACGTCGCGCGCAAGCTCGGCAAGAGCGTGGAGGTGGAGATCCGCGGCGCGGAGATCGAGCTCGACCGCGCCATCCTGGAGGAGCTGTCGGACCCGGTGCTGCACGTCCTGCGCAACGCCGTCGATCACGGCGTCGAGCTCCCCCACCTCCGGCTCCTCGCCGGGAAGCCCGCCACCGGCGCCCTCGCCATCACCGCTCGCCGCGAGCGGGACCGGGTGATCCTCGAGATCTCCGACGACGGGCGCGGCATGAACCCCGAGAAGCTCCGCGCCGCCGCGGTCGCGCGCGGCGCGCTCAGCGCGGAGGACGCGGCGGAGCTCCCCGAGCGCGAGGCGCTCCTGCTCGCCTGCCTGCCAGGCGTCTCGACCGCCGAGACCGTCACCGACGTCTCCGGCCGCGGCGTCGGCCTCGACGCGGTGAAGCGCACCGTCGAGGGGGTGGGCGGTACGCTCGAGCTCGACTCCGTGCCCGGCAAGGGCACGCGCGTCACCTTCCGCCTGCCGCTCACCGTGGCGGTGCAGCCGGTGCTGCTCGTGCGCGTCGGCGAGGAGGTGCTCGGCATCCCCATCGCCAAGGTCCACGGCGCGGCGCAGGTGGCGCTCTCCCGGCTCGAGCGGAGCCAGGGGACGCCGGTGCTGGAGCACGAGGGCGCGCTCGTCCCGGTGCACGACCTCACCCGCCTGCTCGGCTTCCCGGGCGCGCCCTTCGACGAGCGCTCGGTGGTGGTGGCCGACGGCGGCGACGGCGGGCGGGTCGGCCTCGCGGTGGACGCGCTCCTCGGCCAGCACGAGGCGGTGCTGAAGCCGCTCGGCGAGCCGCTCGACCTCGTGCCCGGCCTCTCCGCGGTGACGGTGCTCGGCACCGGGCGGCCGGTGTTCATCCTGGACGTTCAAAGGCTCCTCGCGTCGTGACCTCCTTCGGCCCGCGAGACCTCGACGCCCTCCAGGAGCTCGCCACCATCGGCTGCGGGCAGGCCATCACCGCGCTCGGCAAGCTCGCCGGCCGGCGCATCGAGATGGACGTCCCCGAGGCGTGGGTGGGCGCCGAGGCGGGCGCCATCGCCGTGTTCCTCGGGGGGCTCGGCCAGGACCTCGTCGCCGTCGGCGTGAAGCTCGAGGGGCCGCTCCAGGGCGACCTGCTCCTCGCCCTGCCCGAGGCGGACGCGGAGGGGCTCGCGGCGCTGCTCGGCTTCCCGCCCGGCGCGGGCGAGGGCTGGGGCGGCATGGCCGAGAGCGCCCTCATGGAGTCGGGCAACATCGTGGGGAGCGCCTTCGTCTCCGCCATCGGGACCCTGGTCGGCGAGAAGCTGCTCCTGTCGGTGCCCACCTTCGCGCGCGGCAGCGGCCGCGCCTGCGTCGAGCGGCTCGTCGCCCACGCCGGCTCGATCGCGCTCGCCACCCGCTTCACCCTCGCCGCCGAGGTCGACCGCGGGGCCCTCGAGGGGCTCATCCTCGTCATGCCCGAGCCGGAACGGATCGCGAGGCTCCTCTCGCACCTCGATCTGCGCTAGACACCCCGGCATGGACGAACGCACGCTGCGCCGGCTCCTCGACGGCGTCCGCAATGGCGACACCACCGTCGACGACGCGGTCGCGCACATGAAGCACGCGCCGTTCGAGCGGCTCGGCGACGTCGCCACGATCGACACGCACCGCGCGCTGCGCGTGGGCATGCCGGAGGTGGTGCTCGCCGAGGCCAAGACCGGCGCCCAGGTCGCCGCCATCGCGAAGCAGCTCGCGGCCCGCGGGCCGCTCCTCGTGACGCGCCTCGCGCCGGACAAGGCCGCGCCGGTGAGGCGCGCGGTGAAGGGGGCGAAGTACGACCCGGTCTCGCGCACCCTGCGCAAGGGGCGCATGGACGTCCCGGCGCGCGGGCCGGTCGCGGTCTGCTGCGCCGGGACGAGCGACATCCCCGTCTGCGAGGAGGCGGCGGTGACGCTCGACGTGATGGGCCTCGAGGTGATCCGGGTCTACGACGTGGGCGTCGCCGGCCTGCACCGGCTCCTCGCGCGCCGGGCGGACCTCGAGCGGGCCCGCGCCGTGATCGTGGCGGCCGGCATGGAGGGCGCGCTCCCCTCGGTGGTGGGGGGCCTCGTGGGGCGGCCCGTCATCGGGGTGCCCACCTCCGTCGGCTACGGAGCCTCGCTCGGCGGCATGGCGCCGCTCCTCACCATGCTCAACTCCTGCGCGCCCAACGTCACGGTCGTGAACATCGACAACGGCTTCGGGGCGGCGTTCGTGGCGGGCCTCATCGCGCGCGAGTAGGAGCCTCTCCATGCAGCCTCTGCTCGTCCTCGAACCCATCGGCGGCATCGCCGGCGACATGTTCCTCGCAGCGGCGCTCGACCTGGGCGTCGACCGCGCCCGCCTCGAGGAGGCGCTCCGCTCGCTGGGCGTGCCCGGCTGGCGGCTCGAGGTGCAGCGCCGGAGCGCCTCGGCGATCCTCGGCACGCACGTGGACGTGGTGGTGGAGGGGCAGGAGCCGCCCGCGCGTTCGCTCTCCGAGATCCTCGGCATCCTCGACGCGAGCGCGCTCGCGCCCCGGGTGAAGGCCGCCGCGCGCGGGCTGTTCGAGCGTATCGGCCGGGCCGAGGCGAAGGTCCACGGCGTGCCGGTCGAGGAGGTGCACTTCCACGAGGTCGGCGCGGTGGACTCGATCGTGGACCTGTGCGGCGCGGCGGTGGCGCTCGACCTGCTCGGCTGGCCGCGCGTGGTGTCCGCGCCGCCCGAGCTCGGGCGCGGGATCGCCCGGACGGCGCACGGGCCGGTGCCCATCCCGCCGCCGGCGGTGCTGGAGCTGCTCGCCGGCACGCCCGTGCGGCCCGGCGGGCCTCCCGGCGAGGCGGTCACGCCCACCGGCGCCGCCCTCCTCGCCGAGTTCGCCCAGGTGGGGCCCCTGCCGCCGTTCGTGCCGCGCCGGATCGGCCACGGCGTCGGGACGGTCACCTGGCCGGACCGGCCGAACGTGCTGCGCATGACGCTCGCCGAGGAGGTCCCGCTCGCCCCGGGCGCGAGCCCCGCGGGCGGCGCGCCCGCGGAGGCCGGCGCCGGGGCGCTGTGGGTGCTCGAGGCGAACCTCGACGACTGCCCCGGGCAGCTCGTCGCGCGCGCCATCGAGGCCGCGCTCGAGGCGGGCGCGCTCGACGCGTGGGCCGCGCCGCTCACCATGAAGAAGGGACGCCCGGGGATGCTCCTGGGCGCGCTGTGCGAGGAGCCGCGCCGCGCGGCGGTGACCCAGGCGCTCTTCGCGGAGACCACCACGCTCGGCGTCCGCCGCCACGCGGTCGAGCGGGACGCCCTCGAGCGCACCTTCGAGCAGGTGGAGACGCCCTACGGGGTCGTGCGGGTCAAGGTGGCGTGGCAGGCCGGGCGCGAGCTGGGCGCTCACCCCGAGTACGACGACTGCCTCGCTCGCGCGCGCGAGCGCGGCGTCCCGGTGCGCGAGGTGATGTCCGCCGCCATCGCCGCACATCGCGCCGGGCGCTGAAGGCCGCGGCCGCCGCCTTCGTCGGCGCGTCCGCTCCGCGTGCTAGAGTCACTGCGGGGGAAGCGCGTGGCACGCAAGGAGAAGGCACGGCCGCGGAAGCGATCGGCCCGCGCGACGCCGCGGCGGAGGCCCCCGCGGCCCGCCCCGCGCGTGGACGACGCCGTGCTGCGCGAGGTGTTCCGCACCGCGGCGGTGCCGGCGGTGGTCCTCGAGGACGGCGTGGTGAAGCTCGCGAACGAGGCGTTCGCGCGGGCGCTCGGGCAGGACGCCGACGCGCTCCGCGGCGCGGCGCTCGGCGCGCTCCTCCCGCCGGTGGACGGCGAGGTCCCCACCCCGCTCCCCGGGACGATCCGCAGCTACCGCACGAGCGTCGCCGGCGTGCCCGCCCGCGTCGACGTCTCCGCCGCGCTCACGCCCGCGCAGAGCGGCGCGGTCCTGGGCTCGGCCGCCCTCGCCCTGGCGCTGCCCGACGAGGACACCGCGGTCCCGCGCGTGCTCCTCGCCCTCTCCCGCGAGCTCGCCGAGGCGCGCAGCGAGGACCAGATCACCGCCGCGGTGGCGCGCGCGCTCGAGCTGCTCTTCCCCGCGCGCTCCTTCTGCGTGCGGCTCGTCGATCCGAGGACCTTCGCGCTCACCACCCTGTACGCCCGCGGCCGGCTCCGGCCGCTCGCGCGCGGCCGGCTCGCCCTCAAGGCGATCGCGGTCGAGCGCACCGGCCTCTCGCGCGCGGCGCTCGAGCAGGGCGGCGTCCAGATCGTCGAGCGCGACGTGCCGCTCTTCGCGGGCTGCGACGAGGCGAGCGCGGTCCCGCTCGCCGTGGCGGGGCAGCTCTTCGGCATCGTGAACCTCGAGTACGCGCGCGGCGGCCCGGGCGATCCGCTCTCCGACGCGTCGCTGCTGTACCAGGTGGCGAACCACGCCGCCCTCGGCGTCCGGAACCTGCGCTCGGTCGAGGAGCTCACCTACCTCAAGACCTACCTCGAGGACCTCATCGAGCACGCGAACGCGCTCATCTTCGTGGCGAGCCGGGCGCGCGAGGTGATCGTCTGGAACGCCGCGCTGGTGCGGCTCACCGGGGTCGCCCGCGAGGAGGCGCTCGGGGGCGATCTCCTCGCGCGCATCCCGCCGGAGGAGCACGCCGCGGTGGAGGCGGTGCTCGCGCGCGGGCTCTCGGGCGAGTCGGTGGACGGGTTCGAGACGCGGCTCCTCGCCGCGGGGCGCGAGGCGCGCATCGCGGTGAACACCGCCCCCATCTTCGGCGCGGCCGGCGACGTCGAGGGGGTCATCGCCATCGGCCACGACCTCACGCGCGTGCGCTCGCTCGAGGCCGCGGCGGAGCACGCCGAGCGGCTCGCCGGCATCGGCCGGCTCGTCGCGGGCGTCGTGCACGAGCTCAACAACCCGCTCACCGCGGTGAACATGTACTCGGACGTGCTCGTGGAGAAGCTGCAGAACGCCGGGCACGACCCCGCCGACGTGGAGAAGCTCCGCGCCATCCGCGAGGGGGGCCAGCGCATCCAGCGGCTCGCGCGCGACCTCGTCGCCTACGCGAAGCCCTCCGGCGCGCGCGCCGAGCTCGTGGACCTCGCCTCGGTGCTCGACGAGGCGGCGCGGCTCGCGAAGCCCGCCCTCAAGGAGATGAGCGCGGTGCTCGAGCAGCGGCTCGTCCCGGTGCCGCCGGTCGAGGGGAACCGCCCGAGCCTCGTGCACGTCTTCGTGAACCTCGTGCGGAACGCCGCGCAGGCGGTCGGCGAGGGCGGCCGCGTGTCGCTCGCGCTCGAGCAGGACGGCGAGACCGTGAAGGTCGCGGTGCAGGACGACGGCGCGGGCATGCCGCCGGAGATCGCGGCCCGGGCGTTCGAGCCGTTCTTCACGACGCGCCCGGGCGTGGGCATCGGGCTCGGGCTCCCGATCGTGCAGGGCATCCTCGAGCGCCACGGCGGTCGGATCGCCCTCGACACCGCCGAGGGCCGCGGCACCACCGTGACGGTGACGCTGCCCGTCCGCGGCGCCAGCGCCGAACGGTGAACGCTCCGGCAGCACGGCTGGACCTCGTGGTCACGACACGCGAGCAACGCGAGCGCGCCGGGGCGCCGTCGCGTTCGCGGCGAAGCCGCCACGCGGCGGCGCACGGGACCCGGCGAGCAGGGGTGGGGCCCCGGCCGACGGCGGTCAGCCGTCGGTGGGGCGGGGGCGCAGCCCCCGTTAGATCAGCCACTCCCCGCGCCGCTCGCGCGCGCGGGCGAGATCGGCCTCGTACTTGAGGACGAGGTTCAGGGTCTCGTCGAGCAGCGTCGCGTCGAGCTCCGTCGCGTTCAGCACGGCGAGCGCGCGGATCCAGTCGAGCGTCTCCGCGATCGAGGGCGGCTTCTTGAGGTCGAGCGTACGGAGCTTCCCCACCGCCGACACCACGGCGCGCGCGAGCGCCTCCGTGGCCTCCGGCACCTTGGCGCGGACGATGGCGAGCTCCCGCTCGCGCGAGGGGAAGTCGATGTGCAGGTGGAGGCAGCGGCGCTTGAGGGCGTCGGAGAGGTCGCGCGCCGCGTTGGACGTGAGCACCACGCGGGGCACCTGGCGCGCACGGACGGTGCCGATCTCCGGCACGGTCACGGTCCACTCCGAGAGCACCTCGAGCAGGAACGCCTCGAGCTCGGGATCCGCCTTGTCGATCTCGTCCACGAGCAGGAGCGCCGGCTCCTCGCTCGTGATGGCCCGCAGCACCGGCCGCGGCAGCAGGAACCGCTCGCTGAAGAAGACGTTGCCCTCCCCCGCGATGCGATCCGCCGCCTCGGCGAGCGACTCCGCGCCTGACATCGCCTCCCCGATCCGCTCGCGGAGGAGCTGCGTGAACAGGAGCTGCTTCGCGTACTCCCACTCGTAGAGCGCCTTCGACTCGTCGAGCCCCTCGTAGCACTGGAGCCGGATGAGGGAGCGGCCCGACGCCTGCGCGAACGCCCGGGCGAGCGCCGTCTTGCCCACGCCGGCCGGCCCCTCGACGAGGATGGGCTTCTCGAGCCGGTCGGCCAGGAATACGGCGGTCGCGATCTCGCGCGAAGGCAGGTAGCCGGCGCCCGCGAGCTTCTCGGCGGCTTCTTCGATGGTCGCGAACATGGCTCCTCGCAGCGCGGCTCACGCGCTCCACGGCGCCATTCCTTATAGGGCGGGCGCGGGCACGATCGAGCATCCGACCGGTCATGTTACCGGGGTTCGCTACACCCTGGCGTTGCCGGGAACCGTCAGAATTACAGCCGCGGCCCGCGCGGGTTTTCCACAAGTCTTTGATTCCAGGAGTGATTCGCCTTGGAGGCCCTACGGCACGCCGATTGAACAGGTACGCACTCGAGTCCCGCCGGAGGCCGACCGAGGACCCTGCCATGAAGAAGCTCCAGCCCAAACGCTCGAACTGCAGGGCCCACCTCCCGTCTCACGTCCTCGTCGATGCGTGGTCGGACGCTCGACTCCTGCCCCCGCCGTTCGTCTCGAGTGAGGCGTCTGGCGGAGAATCCTAGTCGGGCGCCCACGCGCCAAAAAGCTGGAGAGGCCGCGGGGCACACCCGCGGCCTCTCGCTTTTCGTGCGCGCGGGTGAAGGCTCACACCTCGATGCGCACCCGCAGCGGTCCGCCCTCCACGTCCACCACCTCCGCGTAGGCGGACTTGGGCCCGCGGAGGAAGCGCAGCGTCGCGCGCGCGGCGCCCACGCGCACGCCCTCGAGCGTGAGCTCGTCGAGCCAGGGCGGCAGCCACGGGAACCGGACGTGGAGCGTCTGGGCGTGCGCGTCCGGAAAGAGCCCCAGCACCGCGCGGACGAGGAGGAACCACGCGGCCGACGACCAGGCCTGCGGCGAGCAGGCGACCGGGTAGTGGACCGGGAAGCGGCCGCCGTCGCGGCCGAGCCCGCAGAACAGCTCCGGGAACCGGAGCAGGCGGAAGTGCTGCGCCGCCTGCCAGAGCCCGGTGAGCACCTCCCCGGCGCGCTCCACCTCGCCGTAGGCGCTCATGCCCATCGCGCAGAGCGCGTTGTCGTGCGGCCAGACGGTGCCGTTGTGGTAGCTCAGCGGGTTGTACGCCGGCTGCCCCGCGCCGAGCGTGCGGATCCCCCACCCGCTCCACATGCGCTCGTCGAGCAGCGAGGCGACGACGCGCCGCGCGCGGTCCGGCGCCGCCGCGCCGGAGAAGAGCAGGTGGCCGGGGTTCGAGGTGACCGCGTCCACCTGGCGTCCTTCGCGGTCGAGCGCGATCGCGTAGGTGCCCGCCCGTTCCATCCAGAAGCGCGCCTCGATCGCGTCCGCGTGCGCGTTCGCGATCGCCAGGAGCCGCTCCGCGTCCGCGTCGCGGCCGAGGCGCCGGTAGAGCCCGGCCATCCGGCGGCGCGCGTCCACGGCGTAGCCCTGCACCTCCACGAGCGCGATGGGCGGCTCGGCGGGGCGGCCGTCCGCGAACGGTACGCCGTCGTGGCTGTCCTTCCAGCCCTGGTTGCGCAGGCCCTTCGGCGTGCGGCGCGCGTACTCCACGAGGCCGCCGCGCGCCGGATCGGCGGCGCGGTCGAGCCACCCGAGCGCGCGCTCGGCGGCCGGGAGGAGCGCCTCGACGGTGGCCCGATCCCCCGTCCAGCGGTCGTACTCGTCGAGCACCACGAGGAAGAGCGGGGTCGCGTCCGCCGAGCCGTAGTACGGCGAGTGCGGCACCTCGCCCGCCGCCGCCATCTCGCCGAAGCGGATCTCGTGGGGGATCTTCCCCGGCTCCTCGTCGCGCTCGGGATCGTCGATCGTGCCCTGCAGGCGCGCGAGGAAGCGGAGCGCGTCGCGCGCCACCTCGGGCGCGGCGAGCATCGCCTCGTAGCCCGTGATGAGCGCGTCCCGGCCGAACGGGCAGGTGTACCAGGGGATCCCCGCCGAGATGACCGGCTCGCCGAAGTGGTAGACGCGCAGCGCCTTCAGGTCGGCGACGGCGTTGTGGAGCGCGAGGTCGAAGAGATCGTTCGACGAGCGGAAGTGCGTCGCGCCGCGCTCCCACGAGTCGTAGGCGTCGCGGGTCGCGCGGGCGCGCGCGTCGAACGACGCGGACGGGCCGCGGGGCACCTCGCGGTCCTCGTCGCGCCCCCTCCGGCCGGCCGCCGGACCGCGCTCGATCCCCGCCGCGACGACGAACGACAGCTCGACCTTGCCGGCCGGCTCGAGGTGGAGATCCACCCGCGCGCCCCGGCCCCCCATGCGCGAGAGGCGCGCGGGGCCGTCCGCCCGCAGCCCCTCCAGCCGGATCTCCGTCGCGTACCCGCGCCCGTCGCGCCCGTCGTAGCGCAGGATCGCGCGGTCCTTCTCCACGCGCGGGACCTCGTAGGTGCCGCGCGCCGCGCGCTGGGCGCCGCGGATCTCGAAGACGTCCGCGAAGTCCGCAGCCCAGCACATCTCGATCCAGAAGGCGATGGGGCGGTCGAGGAAGTTCGTGAGGACGATGCGCTCGAGGAAGACGTCGTCGATGATCTGGTCGCGCCGCAGGTGGACGTAGTTCAGCGGCTCGCGCCCGAGGAGATCCCCCTCGTGCAGGCTCGTGACGGTGAAGTCGATCTGGGCGACGTACTCGGGCGACACCTGGGACGACAGGCAGAGGGGCGGCCCGCCCTTCACCGAGAGCTTCCACGAGGAGAGGTGGCGCGTGTCGGTGAGGAAGAGCCCGAGGTCGCGGGCGCCCGCCGGCGCCACGTCCCCAAGCCGGTTGGCCACCAGGAAGAGGTTGCCGCGCTTCAGGACGAGCTTGTCGACCCCCGTCGCCTCGGGCTGCGTCGAGGGGTCCGAGTAGCCGAGCAGGTCCTCCGGTCGCGCGAGGCTCACTGCGCGAGCGTCGTCCATCCGTCCTCCGCCGCGGGCGCCCCGCCGAGCCGCAGGCGCATGCGCTCGGCGATCGCGGCGCGATACACGGCGAGGTACCCGGCCGCCATCCGATCGGCCCCGAAGCGGTGCCGCGCCCGGGCCTGGATGGCCCGGCGGTCGAGCGCGCCGACCCGCCGCAGCGCGGCCGCCATCTCGCGCTCCGAGCGGACCAGGAAGCCGGTCTCGCCGTCCTCGACGATCTCCGGCGCCGCGCCGCTGGGCGACGCGATGACGGGGCACCCCGCGAGCGCGGCCTCGATCATCACGAGCCCGAACGGCTCGTCCCAGCGCAGCGGGACGAGCAAGGCGCGCGAGGTCGCGAAGAGGCGGCGCTTGGCGGCGAGATCGGCCTCGCGCACCCAGCTCACGTGTGGCCGCCGGAGCGCGGGCGCGAGCACGCGCTCTCGCCAGCCCTCCGGCGCGGCGTCGCCGTGGATGGCGCCGGCCACGGTGATGGGGACGCCGGCCCGCGCCGCAGCCTCGATCGCGACCTCCGGCGCCTTGCACCAGGAGAGCCGCCCGAGGAAGAACGCTCCGCCCCCGCCCGTGCCGGCGACGGGGTACAGCTCCGGATCGAGCCCGTGGTGGACGACGTCGTGCGGCGCGGGCCGCGCGAGCTCCGCCTGCCGCTCCGAGATGGCGACCAGGCGTACGCCCTCGACGCGCTCGTAGAAGCGCGCCAGGGTGGGCTCGAGCGCGTGGTGCAGGGTGTAGACCATCGGCGGGCGCAGCTCGTCGGCGAAGGCGAGCATGGCGGGGACGTTCGCGTGCACCACGTCGTAGCCGCCCGCGGCGATCTCCTGCGCGGCGAAGCGGCAGTGGAGGATCTCGGAGTAGGGATCGGGCGGCCACACGGCGCGCTCGAAGAAGGCGCGCACGCCGCGGGCGGTCGAGTCGCCCGTCGCGAAGACGGTGACGTCGTGGCCTGCGCGGGCGAGGGCGCGGTAGAGCGCGTGGACGACGAGCTCCGTCCCGCCGTACGCCGGGGGAGGAACGGGGACGAAGGGGGTCGAGACGATCGCGATGCGCACCTCCACACGGTAGGCCGCGCCCGGCGCCGGGGCCACGCACCGGGG
>NZ_JALCZC010000123.1:0-11888 GCF_022690805.1 Anaeromyxobacter sp. SG66 | reverse complement strand
GAGCACGGCGGCGAGCATCGCGCGCCAGGCGGGATCGCGCCGCGCGGCGGCCTGCGCGAGCGGCGGGCCGTCGCCGCCGGGGCGAGGCATCACGCCCGAGGGGACCGCTCGCACCGCCCGGTCCTGTCCGCGCGCGAGCCGCGCGAGGAAGCGGAGCCAGTCGCCCGCGGCGTGGCCGCTCGCGAGCGCCTCGAGCCGCTCGGCCCGGGCGCGGAAGAGGAGCGGAGGCTCCGGCAACCGGAGCGGCGGCGGCGCGTCGCCCGGCGTGATCGGGAGCGCGGCGGGGCTCAACGCACGGTCTCCCGGCCGCGCGCGACCCTGTCGTACCAGCCCGGGTGGTGGTAGCGGGCCCAGCGGCGGGTGACCCAGCCCTGCGTCATCGCCCGCATCGACCCGCGCGTCCAGACGGCCGCGTAGATGTGGATGCCGATCCCGACGAACATGATGAACGCGAAGATCGCGTGGATCACCGACGCGATGCGGCGGCCGAGGAGCGGGATCGACGGCGCGATGTACGGGCGCCAGATGAAGATCCCCGTCACGAGCAGGCCGACCACCATCGCGACCATCGACCAGTACATCGCCTTCTGCCCGGCGTTGTACTTGCCCTCGACGCGCGCCTCCTCGCGGCCGTTCATGTACGCGAACATCCGGCGGAGCCACTGCCGGTCGGCCGGGGAGAACAGGTTCTCGCGCCAGAGCCGCGCCGCGTAGGCGAAGAACAGGATCGCGAGCGCGACCCCGATGAACGGGTGCAGGATCCGCATGAACGTCGGCGTCCCGAACCAGAGCGAGATCCAGTAGAAGAACGGGTGGAACAGCGCGAGGCCGGAGAGGAACAGCACGACGTAGGCGAGCGCCACGGCCCAGTGCGTGAGCCGCTCGCCGGTGGAGTAGCGCTGCACCGCGTCGGGCGGCCGCGTGGTCGCGAACTCGTGCTGCGTGCCCGGATGCATCTCGGTCGCCATGGCCTACTCCCCCTCGCGCGGCGGCCGAGCGTCCGGATCGACCGGCCCGACCTTCATCCAGTGGAAGAACCCGGCCACGACGACCGAGACCATCGTGAGCACCCCGAGCGTCCGGGCGAACCCGCTGCGCCAGAGCGAGACGAGGGGCGAGATGCTTGCCTCGCGCGGCATCCGGTACAGCGCCGGGTCGCCGTGGGGCATCACGTAGACGACGTGCGTGCCGCTCACGCCCGGCGGGTCGTAGACCGCCGCCTTGTCGAAGCCGCGCTCCTTCAGGTCCACGAGCCGAGCATTCGCGATGTCGATCATGTCCTGCTTCGCCCCGAAGCTGAGCGCCTGGGTCGGGCAGGTCTTGATGCAGGCCGGCTCGAGCCCGACCGCCACGCGATCCGAGCAGAGCGTGCACTTGTAGGCCTTGCCGTCCCTGACCCCGTAGCGCGGGATGTTGAAGGGACAGCCGGTCTGGCAGTAGCCGCAGCCGATGCAGTTGTCCTGCTGGAAGTCGACGATGCCGTTCGAGTACTGCACGATCGCGCCGGGCGCCGGACACGCCTTGAGGCAGCCGGGGTCCGCGCAGTGGAGGCAGCCGTCCTTCACGATGAGCCACTGCAGGCCCTTGTCGGCGATCTCCTCCTCGTAGAAGCGCATCACCGTCCACGTGCGGTCGGTGAGGTCGATGGGGTTGTCGTACGAGCCTCCCAGCTGGCCGACGTCGTCGCGGAGGTCGTTCCACTCCATGCACGCGGCCTGGCAGGCCTTGCAGCCGATGCAGCGCGAGATGTCGATGAGCTTCGCGACCTCGAGGCGCTCCCGTACGTCGGGGGCCCGGGTCTGGCTCGCTGAGCGGCGGCGGATGTCGAGCGATTCGAGCGCCATGGCCGCCTCCTCTAGGCCACGCCGAGCTTCTCGACGTTCACGAGGAACGCCTTGAACTCGGGGGTCTGGACGTTCGCGTCGCCGACGAACGGGGTGAGCGTGTTCGCGAGGTAGCCCGGCTTCGTGAGCCCCTCGAAGCCCCAGTGGATGGGGATCCCCACCGTGTGGACCGTCTTGCCCGCCACGGTGAGCGGCCGGATGCGCTTGGTGACCACCGCCTTCGCCACGATCTCGCCGCGGTTCGAGCGCACCTTGATCCGCTCGCCGTCGCGGATCCCCTTCTCCTTGGCGAGCGCCTCGCCGATCTCCACGAACTGCTCGGGCTGCAGCACGGCGGGGATGCGCGCGTGCTTCGTCCAGAAGTGGAAGTGCTCGGTGAGCCGGTAGGTCGTGGCGGCGTACGGGAAGTGCTCCGCCGTCCCGAGCGCGGCCTTGTCCTCGGCGTAGATGCGCGCGGCCGGGTTCGTGCTCGCGACCGGCTTCTCGTGCATCGGGTTCCGCGCGAGCGGGCTCTCGAACGGCTCGTAGTGCTCGGGGAACGGACCCTCCGCCATCTTGTCCGCGCCGAACAGCCGCCCCACGCCCTCGGGGTTCATGATGAACGGCGCCATCCCCGACTCGGGCGGCTGGTCCACCTTGAAGTCCGGCACGTCCGCCCCGACCCACTTCTCGCCGTTCCACTTCACGAGCGTGCGGCGCGGGTCCCAGGGCTTGCCGGTCGGATCGCAGGAGGCGGCGTTGTAGAGGACGCGCCGGTTCAGGGGCCAGGCCCAGGCCCACGCCGGGGCGAGCCCGAGCCCGCTCGGATCGGCCGTCTCGCGGCGGGCCATGTTGTTCTTGTCGGTGTAGCTGCCGGTGTAGATCCAGCAGCCCGCCGCCGTGGAGCCGTCGTCGGTGAGCTGGCCGAACGTGGTGAGCTGGTCGCCGCGCTTCACCAGGATCTTCGTCTTGTCCTTCGGGTCGGGGAGATCGGCGAGCGCCCAGCCGTTGTACTCGCGCGCCACCTCCTCGGCGGACGGCGCGGAGGCGATGGCGTACGGCCAGGTGAGCTTGACGATCGGATCCGGGAACGTCCCGCCCTCCTTCGCGTAGAGCCGGCGGATCCGGCCGAAGAGCTCGCCGACGATCTCGAGGTCCGTCTTCGCCTCGCCGGGCGGCTCCGCCCCCTTGAAGTGCCACTGCAGCCAGCGGCTCGAGTTCGTGAGCGAGCCGTCCTCCTCGGCGAAGCAGGTGGACGGCAGCCGGAACACCTCGGTCTCGATCTTGGAGGGCTCGACCGGGTTGAACTCGCCCGCGTTCCTCCAGAACGTGGAGGTCTCCGTGACGAGCGGGTCGATCACCACGAGGAACTTGAGCTTCGAGAGCCCGTCGATCACCTTGGCCTTGTTCGGCGCCGAGGCGAGCGGGTTGAAGCCCTGGCAGATGTACCCGTTCACCTTCCCCTGGTGCATGAGGTCGAACACCGCGAGGAGGTCGTAGAGCTTGTCGAGCTTCGGCAGGTACTCGTAGGCGAACTGGTTCTCCTTCGTCGCGGCCTCGCCCCACCACGCCTTCTGCAGCGAGACGAAGAACTTGGGGTAGTTCTGCCAGTAGCTCATCTGCCCCGGGCGCAGCGGCTTCAGGGTGCGCGGCGCGAGATAGGCGTCGAGGTCCTTGTCCGTCTCCTTCGGGATCGTGAGGTAGCCCGGGAGCAGGTCGGAGAGCACGCCGAGATCGGTGAGCCCCTGGATGTTGGAGTGGCCGCGCAGCGCGTTCACCCCGCCGCCCGCCATCCCCATGTTGCCGAGCAGGAGCTGGATCATCGCCATCGAGCGGATGTTCTGCGAGCCGACCGAGTGCTGGGTCCAGCCGAGCGCGTAGAGGCTCGTCATGGTCCGGTCGGCGGGCGCGGTGGACGCGATGGTCTTGCAGACCTGGAGGAACTCCTCCTGCTTCGCCCCGGTGATCGACGAGACCATCTCGGGCGTGTAGCGGGAGTAGTGCTTCTTCAGGAGCTGGTAGACGCAGCGCGGATCCTGGAGCGTCGGATCGACCTTGGCGAAGCCGTCCGGCCCGAGCTCGTAGGTCCAGCTCGCCTTGTCGTACTTGCGGCCCGCCTCGTCGTAGCCGGAGAAGAGCCCGTCGTCGAAGGTGAAGTCGGCGCGGACGATGAACGACGCGTTCGTGTACGCCTTGACGTAGTCGTGCTGGATGGCGTCGTTCGAGAGCAGGTAGTTCATGACGCCGCCCAGGAACGCGATGTCCGTCCCGGGGCGGATCTGCACGAACTGATCGGCGACGGCGGCGGTGCGCGTGAAGCGCGGGTCCACCACGATGAGCCGCGCCTTGTTGTGCGCCTTCGCCTCGGTCACCCACTTGAAGCCGCACGGGTGCGCCTCGGCGGGGTTCCCGCCCATCACGATGATGACGTTGGCGTTCTTGATGTCCGCCCAGTGGTTCGTCATCGCGCCACGGCCGAACGAGGTGGCCAGACCGGCCACGGTGGGGCCGTGTCAGACACGTGCCTGGTTGTCGAGCGCGGTCATCCCCATCGCGCGGAACACCTTGTGGGTGAGGTATCCCGACTCGTTCGAGGACGCGCTCGCGGCGAGCATCCCGACGCTGGTCCAGCGGTTCACCGGGACGCCGGCGGCGTTCTTCGCGATGAAGTTCTTGTCGCGATCGTCCTTCATGAGCCGGGCGATCCGGTCGAGCGCCCACTCCCAGGTGACGCGCTGCCACTCGCTCGAGCCGGGCGCGCGGTACTCCGGGAACTTGAGCCGGTGCGGGCTGTTCACGAAGTCGAGCAGGCTCGCGCCCTTGGGGCAGAGCGTGCCGCGGTTCACCGGGTGGTCCGGATCTCCCTCGATGTGCACCAGCCGGAGGCGCGCGTTCTTCGAGCGGTCTCCGAGCCCGTACATGAGGATGCCGCACCCGACGGAGCAGTACGGGCAGGTGTTCCGCGTCTGCGTCGTGGAGGCGAGCTTGAAGTTGCGGACGTCGGCAAGGACGCGATCCGGCGCGAAGCCGAGGGCGCCCAGGCTGGTAGCGCCGATTCCGGACGTGGTCAGCTTGAGGAACTGCCGTCGAGACAGGTTCATGGATGGTCTCCGGGATCGTCCCTGGTGCCGCCCTGGCATGCTGGCCCTGTGTGCGGCAGAAGGTCGCGGAATTTTGGGGAATCCTGCTCCGGGACCAAATTGTGCTGATCGCCCGCCGTCATGACGCATCGCGACGGCGCGCTGCGGGAGGATGGCAGCGCCTGGCGCCGTTCCGCGCGCTCGCGTGCCGACCGCCGGACGGAGCGAGAGCCACCTCCCGAGAGACGCCGTCATGCAGCCTCCACGGACCGGCCGGCATCGGCGAGGGACCCGGGCTCGCAGCTCCGGCCGGGGCGTCGTATCCTGCGCGGTCATGGTCGTCCGAATCGAAGACGTCGCGCCGGTGGTGCGCGAGGCGCAGTACGCCGTCCGAGGCCCGATCGTCGCCCGCGCGCAGGAGCTCGAGCGCCAGGGGCGCGAGATCATCTACTGCAACATCGGGAACCCCCAGGCCCTCGGCCAGCGGCCGATCTCATGGGTCCGGCAGGTGCTGGCGCTCGTGGAGTACCCGGAGCTGCTCGACCGCGCGCCCGCCGGGACCTTTCCGGCGGACGCCGTCGAGGTCGCGCGGCACGTGCTCCGCGCCTCGGAGCACGGCCTCGGGGCCTACACGGAGAGCAAGGGCCTCCGCTTCGTGCGCGACGCGATCGCCGACTTCATCCACGCCCGCGACGGGATCCAGGCGGATCCCGAGGCGATCTTCCTCACCGACGGAGCGAGCAAGGGTGTCCAGTCGGTGCTCCGGCTCCTCATCGCGGACGCCCGCGACGGCGTCCTCATCCCGACCCCGCAGTACCCGCTCTACTCGGCGACCATCACGCTCTACGGCGGCGCGGCGGTGCCGTACACGCTGGACGAGGCGGCGCAGTGGGGGCTCTCCCTCGCCGACCTGGAGCGCTCGTACGAGCAGGCGCGCGCCCGCGGGATCCGGCCCCGGGCGATCTGCGTCATCAACCCCGGCAACCCCACCGGCGCCGTGCTCGACGCGAGGAACGTGGAGGACGTGCTCCGCTTCGCGCGCGAGCGCGGGCTCGCGGTGCTCGCGGACGAGGTCTACCAGGACAACGTCTACCTGCCCGGCGACCGGTTCGTGTCGTTCGCGAGCGTGCTCGAGCGGCTCGGCCTCCGCGACGTCTCGCTCTTCAGCTTCCACTCCGTCTCGAAGGGCTACCTGGGCGAGTGCGGGCACCGGGGCGGCTACCTCGAGTGCCGCAACGTGCCCCCGGCGGTGATGGACGAGATCACGAAGCTCCAGTCGATCGCGCTGTGCGCGAACTCGGTCGGGCAGATCGTGACCTACCTGCTCGTCCGGCCGCCGCTGCCCGGCGAGCCGTCCCATGGGACCTGGACGCGAGAGCGGGGCGAGGTCCTCGAGAGCCTCCGCCGCCGTGCCGCGATCGTGGAGCGCGGCCTCGACGCGATCCCCGGCATCTCGTGCAACCGGGTGGCCGGCGCGATGTACGCGTTCCCGCGGATCACCCTGCCCGAGGGCGCGACCGACACCGAGTGGTGCCTCGCGCTCCTCGAGGAGACCGGCATCTGCGTCGTCCCCGGCTCCGGCTTCGGCCAGCAGGCCGGCACCTGGCACTTCCGCACCACCATCCTGCCGCCCGTCGAGCAGCTCGAGGCGGTGGTGGAGCGGATCGGCCGCTTCCACGTGAGCTTCTGCGAGCGTCGCCGGCGGTGAGCCAAGCCTGACGCCGGGCCCGCGCGAGCGCGGCGCCTCGCGCGCGATCACGCCGGAAGGAGCGGGCCGATCGCACCGAGCAGGTCGGCGAGCCGGGTCGGCTTTCCCAGGTGGAGGTCGAAGCCGGCCTCCCGGGCCCGCGCCCGGTCCTCGGGGCCCACGTAGCCCGTCAGGGCGACGAGCGGGACCCTGCGCAGGCCGGGATCGGCCCGCATCGCGCGCGCGACCCCGTAGCCGTCGAGGTCCCCTGGCAGCCCGATGTCGCAGATGACGAGATCCGGCGCTCTTTTCCGGGCGGCCGCGAGCCCCGCCTCGCCGTCGGACGCGAGCGTGACCTCCATCCCCTCGAGCTCGAGCGCATCGCGCAACGTCTCCGCGGCGTCCGCGTTGTCCTCGACGACGAGCACGTGCGCGACGCGCGGCGGGGCACTTGGCGCCGCCGCCTCCGCCGCCGCGAGGGGCGGATCGAGGAGCGGCAGGCGCACCGCGACCTCCGTCCCGGCGCCCCGGCCGGCGCTCGTCGCGCTCACCGTGCCGCCGTGCAGCTCGACGAGGCGCTTCACGAGGCTGAGGCCGAGGCCGCCGCGGGAGCGCGCGAGGCTGCGGTCCGCCTGCGAGAACGGCTCGAAGATGCGCGGGAGGACGTCCGGCTCGATCCCCTCCCCCGTGTCGCGGACCTCGAGGAGCGCGGCGCGCGCCGGCCCTTCCTCGAGCCGCACCGTGACCGCGCCGCCGCGCGGCGTGAACTTCGCCGAGTTGGCGAGCAGGTTTCCCACCACCTGCGCGAGCCGGGTCTCGTCGCCCTCCACGTGGAGCGGCGCCGGCGGCAGCTGCAGGATCAGCGCGACGCCGATGGCGTCGAACCCGGCGCGGTGGTCCTCGACGGTGTCGCGGACGACGCGCGCGAGATCGAGCCGCTTTCTGACGAGCTGGATGCTCCCGCGCGTGATCCGGGTGAGGTCGAGGAGGTCGTCGACGAGCCGCGAGAGGTGCCCGATCTGGCGATCGATGACCTCGCGCGCCCGCGCGGCGCGTGCCGGGTCGTCCGGAGCGCGCGCGAGGAGGAGGAGCGCGTTCCGGATGGGCGCGAGCGGATTCCGGAGCTCGTGGGACAGGATCCCGAAGAACTCGTCCTTGCGTCGATCGGCCTCCGCGAGCTGCTCGGCGATGGCGCGGTAGCGCGCCTCGCTCTCCTGGCGCGCGCGCTCCGCCGACTTCTCGGAGGTGAGGTCGATGACGAACGCAGCGACGCCGTCCTCCTGGATCGAGAGGCCGACGAGGATCGGCACCCGCGTGCCGTCGCCCCGCACGCACTCGCTCTCGTGTCGCGCGCCGACCTCCGGGTGCAGCCACTCCGGCGGCCGCACCGGCCCCAGCCGGAACCGCTCGGCCTCGAACTCTTCCCGCGTTCGGCCGACGATGCGCAGGTACTCGTCGTTCGCGAACTGCACGGTGGCGTCTTTGCTGATGAAGAGGATGCCGATGGGGGCGTCCTTCGCGAACCGCTGGAAGCGGCTCACCTCCGCCTCCATCGCGCTGAGCCGGAGCTGCTGAGCGAGCAGGCTCATGTCTGCTGCCATGCCTCCGAGGTCCCGCGTCTCGGCGAAAGCTGCGTCCGGCGAGCCGGCGAGGCGCGCTCGCCCAGCCGTGGCGCGCCCGTCCCTCCGTCAAGGCAGCCCTGACGCGCTCACCCCGCTCGGTGCCGGCGCCTGGCGTTCGGCGGAGCCCGCCACTGCGGGTATATGGTCGTGGTGATGAAAGGGCATCTCCTCGAGGTGGACGAGGTCGCGGCGCTGATCCGCGAGGGGGAGACGCTGCTGCTCGCCGGGGACGAGACCCCCCTCAGCCGGCTGCCCAGGGGCAGGTGGATCGGGGGGACCATCCCGTACTTCATGAGCGAGGAAGGCGGCGTGGTCGATCGCCACCGCATCTTCGTCGAGCGGCTCCCCGCGCCCTCGGAGTACGTCGCGATCCGCCGCTACGACGAGCGCGAGATCGCGCGGGTGTATTCGGACCTGCCCGCGGGCTCGATGGGCGTGATCATCGCTCCGTACGCGAGCCGCGTGCATCTCTCGTTCGCGCTGAACGCGCCCAGGTACGAGAAGTTCGCCACCGCCCCGCTGTTCGGGTGGATCTCCGGGGTCCACCTCTCCGAGATCGGCAAGACGAGGCCCAAGGTGTTCGAAGGCACCACGGCCGAGGCGCTGGAGCACCACGCCGTCGTGATGCAGGTCGCCTTCCCGCCCGGCGTGCGCGCGGAGATCGGGATCCTCAACATCTTCGAGGCGGGGACCGGGCCCACGATCACCTTCCCGGCGACCGGCTTCTCGGCGACCCTCGCGGAGATCGACGGCCGGGAGCGCAACTTCGCCGAGTACGTCGGGGAGACGCGCCTCGACACGCGCCTGCCCCTCGTCGCCGACTACCTCGGCGCGGCGATCAACGTGAGCTTCCAGTCCGTGGACCCATCCCGCGGCGAGGTCCGCTTCTACGCTCCGGTGTTCGCGGGGGTCCGTTACCACCACGCCCGACCGATCGAGGACTACGTGGACGCCTTCGTCTCGGCGCTCCCCACCGGGATCGCCGAGCGCGTCGCCCTCTCGTGCAACTGCGTCGTCAACTTCGTCAACTCGTCGCTCGAGGGCAGGACCACCGGAGACATCGTCGGCCCGATCACCTTCGGCGAGATCGCCTACCAGCTCCTGAACCAGACGATGGTCTACCTCACCGTCTCGCACGCAGGGTGAATCGTCCTCAGAACGGCGGCGACGGCACCGCCGGGCACGCCGACACGTCGCCGAGCGAGCAGGGCCAGGCGCCTCCGCAGCTGAACGCCGCGGGATCGTCCACGTAGACGAGGCACGCGGCGGGATCCCAGCACTCGCGGAAGCCGCCCGTGACCCCGGCCACGGTGCGGAAGCCCACCGCGGCGCGCCCGGCCGCCGCCGCGTCGAAGGAGGCGGTCGCGACGAGCAGGTCGCCCTGGGCGTTCCGGAACGCGTAGGTGAACGTGCCGCTCCGGTCGGCGTAGCCCTCGAAGCGGTAGCCGAACTGCGCGAGGCCGAAGCCGTCCTGGTCGAGGAGGAGCCCGATCCGCACCGGCTCCGCGGAGCGGTCGTACTCCACGCCCATCCGCCCCCGCGGCGTGCCGGCGTCGGCCATCCCGAGCGACCAGAGCGCGTCGAAGTCGAGCCCGAGCGTTCCCTTCCCGAGCGAGGCGGACGCGCCCTCGAACGAGCCGGCGAGCACGGTCGTCCAGGCGCCGCCGCCGGAGACGCGCGCGTCGAACGCGTACGCGAACGTGGGCGGCGCCTCCGGGCCCGCAGGGTACTGGCGCAGGAGCGTCACGCGGAGCTCGCGCCCCGGGTGCCGTCCGTCGGGGAAGGGCCCCCAGCCGCGGGCGTCCACCTGCCTCCAGGAGGGCGGCTCGCGCCGGACGACGTCCACGAGCCCGAGCAGGAACTCGACCGCGGAGTTCAGCCGGTCCGACTCCGGCTTGGCGCGCAGCCACGTGTCGGCCGCGCGCGTGGGGCAGGCCGCGACCTGCGCCGAGGCTCCGGCGCTCGCCGCCGCGTCCTGCGGGACCTCCACGCGCAGATCGGCGCGGCTCGGCACGGCGGCCAGGAACCGGAGGTCCTCGGTCGAGTAGTCGCCGCAGGCGCAGAGGCCCAGGCAGAGCGCGAGGACGATCAGCCTATTCACCGAGCGCATACTCCACCCCCAGCATCCCCTCGACGAACCCGAGGCTCCGGTTCTCGTCGACGTTGTAGAAGAGGTACGAGAGCCGCAGGCGCGCCACGGCGGCGAGGCGCGGAGAGGCGCGCCAGGCGGCGCCGCCCACGAGCCCCGGCGTCACGGTGAAGAACGTCTGGCTCGGCAGCTCCTCGCGCGCCGGGAAGCTGCGCCCGAGGAACGTGAGCCCGATCCGCGCGCCCGCCGAGAGCACCACCGGTCCGAGGACGAGGTCCTTCCAGAGCGAGGCGCCCCCCGCGATCTCGGCGAACTTCACCGGGATGGGCTCGACGCCCGGCATCCGCAGCGTGCCGGCGCCGCCACCCAGCGCGGCGTCGATCCCCCAGGCGAGCCCGCGCCCGAGATCGTCGCGGACCGCGAGCTCGAGCCCGCCGAGCGCCGCGGGCGGGAAGAGCCCGTCGCGCGCGGCGCGGTCGAAGAAGCGCTGCGCGCCGAGCCCGGCCAGGAGGGCCCAGCGCGTGCCCGAGAAGCCCTTCTGCGGGTCGCGATCGAGCCGGACCCGGTCCATGCGCGCGTCGTCCACGACGGCCGGCGCGGCGCCGGTCACGGCCACCGGCGCGACGAGGAGCGCCGAGTCGTCGGCAAGCCGCTTCTTCACGGTGTACCGGCCCGCCGGGAGCGCGACGCGCCGCTCCACCCCTGCCCCCTTCGCCACCTCGGCGACGGCGCGGCCTGCGCCGTCGAGCACGACGTAGAGCCCCTCCGCGGCCGCGGGCAGGAGGAGCCCTCCTGCGACCGGGGCGAGGTCCGTGAGGACGAGATCGCCGGAGCCGCCGAGGTCGTAGAGGAACACCGGGTGCTGGACGCCCCCCGCGCTCGAGGCGGTGGAGCCGACGGTGCGCGCGTACGCGTAGGCGTAGGCCTCGGCGAGCGTGACGCGCCCGTCGCCGGAGGCGTCCGCCGCGCCGAGGAGGCCCGACGCCAGGTGATGGGTGAACCAGCTCGCCCCGATGGTGTCCGACTCCTGCGAGTCCTCGTCCCCGGCGGACGAGGCGATGAGCACGAGCCCGCGGGGCCCCTCCTCCGCCGCCGAGACGTCGAAGGCCGGCGCGGGGCGGACGCCCTTCGCCCGGGCGATGGCCCCCGAGCGGCAGGAGTCCACGAGGCCCACGCGGACGTCGGCGGGCGCGGCCTCGAGCGCGGCGCGGAGGTCGCCGAACGGCACGCGGCCGCTCCCGAGCCGGAGCGCCCCGTCCTTCGCGTGCCCGGAGTAGTAGACGAGCAGCACGGTGCGCTCGCCGCGCGCGCGCGCCGCGCCGGCGCGGTCCGAAAGCTCTCCGAGCGCGCGCATGAGCTCGCCGGCGCTGCCGGAGAGGATGAGCCGCGCGTCCTCCGGCCTGACCCCGCCGACGCGCGTGAGGATCCCGTGGATGCGGCGCGCGTCGCGCTCGGCGTAGCGCAGCTTCGCGGTCCCGGGCCCGCCGTCGGGCGCGCCCGCGACGAGCGCGAAGCGGTGCGGCTCCGCCGCGCCGGCTCCGGCGGCGAGCGCGAGGAGCGCGGCGGCGGCGAGCGCCCGGGTCACGG